>CAYHUF010000090.1:244-1504 GCA_964359775.1 uncultured Candidatus Saccharibacteria bacterium | reverse complement strand
GATTAAATTTCCTTACTAATTTTTCTAGACAGTAAAAATTCGCCATTAGTAATTGGAAATATTATAGCATTTTGGAGGCCTAAGATTAAGAGAAAAAAGAGAGAAAAAGGTCGAAAGAGTGGATAACTTTTTGTAAATTAAAAACGGAATTCACCAGCTAGCGAATTAAAATGCAAAATTAACCCGCCAGCTGGCGGAAAAAAGCAAAAAACCCACTTTTCGTGGGGTTTTGGGAAAAATCTGACAACGAGTAAATTGTTTAAACAAGAAATTGAAATTTTATAATTTTAAATTTGCTTGCCGGCTTAAGTTTCGTTAGACGAAATTTTGGCGGGCCATTTTCCTTGCCTACCGGCAGGCAGGCATTTTGATCCGCCAGCTGGCGGATTATATTTTCAATTAATTAAGCCCCATGACATTTCTTGTATTTTTTCCCGCTACCGCAAGGACAAGGGTCATTACGTCCAACTTCTTTTTTGCCGGCCGGATGGCTAATCGCTTGGCCCCGACTGGTAATTTCTTCAGCTCCTTCTTTGACCGCTTGCAATTGAACCGTTTCGCTCTTCACTTCTTGTCCCAGCCGGCCGGCCATTTCAATCATTGAAGCAAAAATCATCGCTTCCATTTCTTTAAACAAACGCAGACCTTCTTTTTTAAATTCCACCAAGGGATCACGCTGGCCATAAGCTCGCAAGCGAACTGAATTACGCATATATTCAATCGCTTCCAAGTGTTCGACCCAGTACATATCAATCACTTGCAAAGCCAGGCGTTTGGCATTGCTCCAAAAAACTTCTTCACCTAAATCGGCTTTTCTGGCTTCAATTTTCCGGCGCCAGTCGGTTTTCTCTTCCGCCGTCCAACTTAATTCAGCAAAAGCCCGATCCAGAAATTCCTGAACATCAATCGGCCCGCCGTAAAGCAAGCGCCGACGCCGGTCATAAATCGTCTGCCGTTGATGATTGGTAACATCATCGTATTCCAAGAGGTATTTCCGCATATCAAAATTCAAACCTTCGATCTTACCTTGAGCATTTTCAATCGCTCGCGAAACCAGACTATTCTGAATCGGCTCATCTTCGGCGATACCCAAGCGACCCATCATATTTTTGATTCGATCGGGCGCAAACACTCGCATTAAATTATCTTCGAGAGACAGAAAGAAACGAGTCGTCCCGGGATCACCCTGGCGACCGGCCCGGCCACGAAGCTGATTGTCGATCCGCCGGGCTTCGTGACGTTCCGTGCCTAGCACAAGTA
>CAYHUF010000090.1:0-234 GCA_964359775.1 uncultured Candidatus Saccharibacteria bacterium | reverse complement strand
GCTTCGGCTGGTGTTGGTGTCGAGCCCCCGAGTTTAATATCAACTCCCCGACCGGCCATATTAGTGGCGATGACCACCGAACCCAGTTTACCCGCCCCGGCGATAATCTCGCCTTCTTTTTCGTGATTTTTGGCGTTGAGGACCTGGTGGGGCACCCCGGACTTGGTTAAATAAGTCGACAAAATTCATTTTTTTCAATCGAGACAGTGCCGGCTAAAACCGGCTGGCCTTTAG
>CAYHUF010000089.1:0-1596 GCA_964359775.1 uncultured Candidatus Saccharibacteria bacterium | reverse complement strand
CTAGCATATCGCGCGGGTATGTTTGTTGTCATTGCACTTCAGGGGAGAATTCAAGTTAATGATTTGACAAAATTCGCCCCGGTCCACTTTATTAAGTCCCCCTCTAGCCGCGGCCTCAAACAAATCAGCAAGAAGTCCGGTCTGTTCAAGAACAACAAACCCTGCTTCATCTACACCCTTGTTGCCAGCCAGGGTCAGCAGGTTAGTGGCATGACTGAAACCAGCATTAGTCTTGGGGCTCATAGGTTTTCTCCTCCTATATCGCGCTATCTCACGATAGCTATTTTATCAACCAGCCCAACAGCAGAATTGCCGAGGGTTGGAGAAACACAATTAACGATATTTCGAAGAGCAATATCCTAATTTTAACAGTACACATGATTAGTCTATATGTACAGTGGCCAATAGACCTTAAATTGAAGTCTATCTTAATGATATTTGGGGCACCTGTTTTCCCTGGTTTTGAATTTAGTCTCTAAATTTCACCGCCAAGACTTATCCACTCTTGCTAGTCGCGAGCATTGTGCTAGGAATGTAGTTAGAGATTCTAATGACGAAAAAATTTCCTAAGCGATTTGTGACTCTCGTCATTAAGAGTTAAAATATAACTAGAAAATCTTCCGCCCGACCCTCATTTCCGCCTGACGGATAGTGAAGATTGTTAAGTTAATCTTAAAATATTTAAATGAACCAGCCACTCGAAAAAAAACGAGATAAAAAACTGGCCGAACTCTATAAGCAAGAGTCTGAAGACTTAGCCGTGGTCCTCGCTAAACGCCATGGGCTACCTTACCTAGACCTATCTAAAACCGCTATCAATACCGACGCCCTGCGTTTGATTCCAATGATGGAAGCTCGGGCCGCCGGCATGGCCGCTTTTAAAGTCATTGGCCGAACGATTCACCTGGCCACTATCGCTCCGGCCAATCCTAAAATTGCCGAGATTATTAAAGATTTCGAAAACAAAAACTACCAAACCGAACTTTACTTAGTCTCGGAAAACTCCTTGGCATTGGCTTGGTCCCTCTACGCTGAAATTTCCGAATCCGAAGCGTCTGATGTCGGTTTAATCCAAATTTCCGCCGAACAAATCACAGCTTATTTGAATCGTTTCCAAGCCCTCTCAAATATTCAAAGCGCCTTGACTGAAGAAAATCGGTCCGCCGAACAAGGCTCCGGTATTTCCACCATTTTGGAAATGATTCTGTCTGGAGCCCTAGCTTCCGAAGCCTCAGATATACACATCGAACCGGAAGAAAAAGCCGTTCGATTGCGCTATCGCCTCGACGGAGTTTTGGCGGATGTCTCAGAAATTTCCACTCGCATCTATCGCCAAATCATTTCGCGAATCAAATTAGTTTCGGGGATGAAATTAAATATCAAACTAACCGCTCAAGATGGACGTTTCAGCATTAAAGTGTCTGGCGAAGAAATTGAAATTCGAGCCTCGGTCATCCCCAGCGCTTATGGCGAGTCAATCGTCATGCGGGTGCTCAATCCTAAAAGTATTCAATTGAGTTTTGAAAACTTGGGAGTAGAAGACCGTCTATTTAAAATTTTTGAAAAAGAAATTGTTAAGCCAAATGGTCTAATCCT
>CAYHUF010000088.1:0-1818 GCA_964359775.1 uncultured Candidatus Saccharibacteria bacterium | reverse complement strand
AAGCGGGGCAAAGCGGTCGTGGCTGACCTGACTGAAAAAATTGACCACGGCTCCAGCTTGAGCGCCGCCCTAGGTTCTTTCCCCGAAGTTTTTCCAGAGATTTTTGTGGCGATGATTGCCGTGGCCGAAGAATCTGGCCGCTTACCGGAGACCTTGAAATTGTTGAGTGAACAATTGGAAAAAAGTTACGATCTGCGCCGAAAAATTGTCGGGGCCTTGATTTACCCAGCCATTATTATTTCGGCTATTATCACCGTCGGAATTTTGATGTTGATTTTCTTGATTCCCACTTTGGCCGCCACTTTCCGGGAATTAAACGTACCTCTACCCTTTTCGACCAGACTGATTATCGGTTTAAGTGATTTCGTTTCTAATAATTTAATTTTATGTGCCGTTGGCTTGGTGGCGGTGCTTGGCTGCGGAGTTTATTTTGCTCGAACGAAGCTTGGTAGCCATTTGATTGATCGGGTTATTATGCATCTGCCGGTGGCCGGGACTTTAAGCCGCCAATTTAATTCCGCCGCTATTATGCGGACGCTGTCTTCATTAGTGACTTCTGGAGTCTCGATGGTGGAAAGTTTGAAGATTACCCGTAAGACCGTGGGCAATCATTTCTATCAAGATTGGTTGGCTCGGGCCATGGAGCAGGTCCAAACCGGCACACCCCTTGGCTCGGCTTTCGCGGCCCGAGAGGATTTGTTCCCATCCATGGCCAT
This sequence comes from uncultured Candidatus Saccharibacteria bacterium, assembly GCA_964359775.1. Classification (GTDB taxonomy): domain Bacteria; phylum Patescibacteriota; class Minisyncoccia; order Phycocordibacterales; family XYD1-FULL-46-19; genus 21-14-all-37-9. Next base: position 1,102 of record CAYHUF010000088.1, on the reverse strand, counting down.
CGAGATGGCTCAAGTTGGTGAAGAAACCGGTAAATTACCGGAAATGCTTTTGCGTGGGGCGATCTTTTTTGAGTCGGAAGTGGATCAGGCCACCAAAAATCTGTCCACTATTATTGAACCGATTTTAATGGTCTTGATTGGGATTGCCGTCGGCTTTTTTGCCGTTTCCATGCTTGGGCCGATGTATTCATTGAGTAGCGCGATCAAGTAAATTTAAAATGTAAAAATCAAAATGGAAAATGACAGAGCAAAATTTAAAAAAGATTTTAAGGCTAGAATTTACCGCTGGACCCTGTCATTAGTAAAGTTTACAGCTAATTTGCCAAAGAATTTAACTACCGATGTGATGGGGAAACAATTAATGCGGAGTGGCACTAGCGTGATAGCTAACTACATCGAAGCTAATTCAGCTAGTTCCAAAAAAGATTTCACCAATTTTTTTACACATGCTTTGAAATCAGCCAATGAATCAAAAGTGTGGCTAAGTTTGATAAAAGATACTTCAGCAGATAGCAAAGTTATAAATAGCATTCCCGCTTTATTGGCAGAGCTAAACGAAATATCAAAAATTTTAGCTTCCGGCATAATGAAACTAAAGGGTAAGAAGTAATTTTTTATTTTCCATTGTCATTTTCCAGTTTGATTTTTACCTTTTCCATTAAGATTCGTTCCACTTCTTTTTAATGCTTAAACCCCAATCACAATCAACCACCAATGTTGGTATGACCCTCATCGAAGTGGTAATCGCCACGGCGGTGTTTCTGGTGGTGGCCACAGCTATCTACGATGGTTATGTCTCAGTTTTTAAAATGGTGACAGGAGCTCGGGTCCAATTGTCGGCGGTGGCTTTAGCTAATGAACAATTGGAAATTATTCGCAACATGCCTTATCAGGATGTTGGTCTGATTGGTGGTTTGCCCGCTGGTAAATTATCACGTTTCCAAACTATTTCTCGTAATAATATTCCTTTCTCTGTTCGTTTGAGTATCCGCGATATTGACGATCCTTTTGATGGCCAGATTGGCTCGAGCACTGCACCTGATTTAGCCCCCAATGATTATAAATTGGCGGAAGTGGAAATTTCTTGCGCTATTTGCCAAGG
>CAYHUF010000087.1:0-1880 GCA_964359775.1 uncultured Candidatus Saccharibacteria bacterium | reverse complement strand
TCATACATTCGCAAGTCAGGAATTTCTTCAAGGGCAAACCAGCCAACTTTATCCTAACCACCCTTGTCTTCAAGTTTGAGACCTTTTTTTGAGCCAGCGTGAGCTAAAAAGTAATTAACTTGTTTGCGCAATTTACCTTTTTCCGGATGAGTGGCAATATATTCATTTTGGCCCAACTCATTTTCAAGTGTGGTATCGAGATTAAGTTCTTCTTTTATTTCACGAAGAGTGCCGGTTTTAAGGTCTTCACCCTTTTCAATATGACCCTTGGATAAAGTCCAATAACCAAAAACGTCGTGAACCAAGGCTAATTCTAAAACTCCACCCTCGCGAGAATAGACCACCGCGCCGCCCAATCGTTCGATGGGCATATCCTCATAAGCAACTTCAGGCTTGCGTCGTTGCTTGGCCGGAATTTCATCTTTGCCCGGCTCACCCATTTCTTTGTAAACGGTACCGAGAACACCGTTGACGAAACGGCCAGAATTTTCACCACCAAAAGTTTTAGCCAATTCGATAGCTTCATTGATGGCCACTCGGGCCGGAACGTCTTGTTTGCTGCCAAATAGCAATTCAAATAAGCCGATCCGTAAAACATTACGGTCGACAATGGCAATTTGAGGAATCGGCCAATCGGGGGCGGCTTTTTCAATAATTTGATCAAGTTTGGTGTGATGTTTAATCACTCCCAAAACTATCGCTTCGACAAAAGATTCTTCTTCGAGACCGGGGCCAAATTCTTCGGCCACCTGTTTAATAGTTTGGTCTATTCGCTCTAAATGATAGTCATGAAAATCCCATTCAAACAGGACCTGCATTGCTAGACTACGCGATAGATGTCGATTGGCCATAGTGAGCTTTTTATTTGGTTTTCAAATTAGAATAAATCTAAGACCTAATCATAACAAACGAGCACCAGAAACAAAAACGGTAAAGTGGAAAACGCTATTTTTTTGCCTTGGTTTTAGCGGTTTTCTTGACCGCCTTAGTCAGAGTATTGATCACTTCCCGACCGCGATAGTTACCACAATTCGGGCAAACTCGATGGCGGAGATGCTTGGTGGCGCATTTCGGGCAAGCCGAAAGAGACGTCGTTTTGAGCGCGTGATGAGAACGGCGGTTACCGGTGTGGGCCCGCGTATGTCGCATTCGAACTACCATATATTTTTAGTATAACAAAAATTGAAAAAAAGGCAAATGATAAGGCTTCCCCGGGCCCCGGCAAGCTGGGGCCCGGGGAACGACCCTATAGAGTAGTTCTCCATACTGCCCAGGGTAAATTTCCCAGAGATGAAAAAAGCGCTGGTGGGGGTTCAGCTGATACACCCACCGAGCGCTTCATGTCGTCTTGAGAGGACGAACCACATAAATACAACTAAGCGACAGCGGATCGCCTCGTCACGGAAGTAGTAGAACGCGTGCTAGATATCCGCCTCGCCTCTCGCAAATCCTTGAGTCTCTTCTTGATTATCGGGGGAAGTCCAGTTCTATCGATCAAGTAGGTCAGCTGGTTGTAATTTACACCAGTGGTGACATCTCTTTCAACAAAAGCCTTCAAGACCCTCGCCCTAAGAGGAGGTTTGACAAGTTCCAGCAAGCAACCAAGCCCGATCGTGGAGAAATCTGACATATCTAGAGTATATCTTTCAATCCCCAGAATCAGAGCCTCGACTAAGACTTGGTTACCCTTAGAACTTGGCATAAAATCTTGCGCTAACGATTTCAGTTCACAAACTTCAGTTCCTGGTGCCGCGCAGATATTTCCCATCTTTCCCTACCTTCTAGTTAATTATCCCAATTCCCAATCCGTCCTCTCAAAACGGTTTGGGGAAATTTACCTTTGAATCCGAACACCCTAGAATTAAATCTATGAATGACTT
>CAYHUF010000086.1:0-1890 GCA_964359775.1 uncultured Candidatus Saccharibacteria bacterium | reverse complement strand
ACCGTCAAAACCGGTTTAGTTCTTCCCGCTTCGAGTCTCAGTCTTTTGATTGACAGGCTGAAGTAAGTATTTTAACATCTACAATCTATGCCCCCCTTCCAAAACTTTACTTCCAAAGCGCGTGAAGCCATTCGTCGGGCTCACGAATTAGCCATTGAACGAGGCCAGAATCAGGTTAATCCGGTTCACCTCTTGGCAGCTTTATTATTGCAAGAAGAATCTTTGGTCATCTCGCTTTTGGAGCGTTTGGAAATCGACACCATGATGTTGACTGATCATTTGCTGGATATTATTGAAGGCACCAGTGGTGGTCAAGTAGCCGCGCCGTCTTATCAAATTTACATTACCCCGGAGTTGATCAAAGTTTTTGATTCTTCCGCTAAAATCGCTCAAACTTTGGGTGATGAGTTTGTCTCTGTCGAGCATTTGTTCCTGGCTTTATTAGATACGCCTTCAGCGGCTCGTGAGACTCTGCTTCGTTTCAAAGTGTCTCGAGAAGAGGTGGTGCGAGTGTTAGAAGAATTGAAAACCACCGACTTGAGTAATCTTGACGGTCCCAAGAAAAACCGCTCGATTGAAAAATACACCAAAAATCTGACCGAGCTGGCTCGTAAGGACAAGCTCGATCCGGTCATCGGTCGAGATGAAGAAATTCGCCGCTTGATGGAAATTTTGTCCCGCCGGACCAAAAATAATCCGGTCTTGATCGGTGAAGCCGGTACCGGCAAGACCGCGATTGCCGAAGGTCTGGCTATTCGGATTGCCAAAAATGATGTACCGGAATCCTTGCGTGATAAGGAGTTGGTTTCCTTAGATTTAGGTCTGCTATTAGCGGGGACCAAGTATCGCGGCGAATTTGAAGAGCGCTTGAAAAATATTATGAAGGAAATTGAAAAAGCCGAAGGTCAAATTATTCTCTTTATCGATGAAATTCACACCATTGTTGGCGCCGGGGCGGCTGAAGGTTCGATTGACGCTTCCAATATGCTCAAACCAGCCTTGTCGCGCGGTGATCTGCGGGCGATTGGGGCCACCACCATCAAGGAATACCAGAAATATATTGAAAAAGACCAAGCTCTAACTCGGCGCTTTCAGCCGGTGATGGTGGAGGAGCCATCGACCGAAGACGCGGTGGCCATTTTGCGCGGTCTCAAGGATCGCTATGAGCTTCATCATGGGGTCCATATTACCGATGACGCTATTGTGGCGGCAGTCAATTTGTCCAGTCGTTATATCAGCGATCGTTTCCTGCCGGATAAGGCCATTGACCTGGTTGATGAGGCCGCTTCGGCTTTGCGCCTGCAATTGGAAAATAAACCGGCGGCCCTGGAAGCCGGCGAGCGAAAAATTTTGCGTTTCGAAATCGAAAAAGCCGCCCTGAAAAAAGAACTGGAATTAAAAGAGTCCAAAGAGACCAAGGCCCGGATTAAAGACCTGGATCAAAATATCAGCGAGTTGAAAGAAACGACCAATGAATTGGAATTGAAATGGAAAAATGAAAAGGAAATGATTGGGGAAATCCGCGAGGTTAAAAAACAGCTCGAACTCTTGCGCCTCGAGGCCAATCAGGCCGAACTGAAAGCTGATTTGGCTAAAGCGGCCGAGATTCGCTATGGCCGAGTGCCGGAAGTCCAGAAAATTTTGCAGACTAAAGAACAAAAATTAAAACGCTTACAGACCGGCCGGAAAATTCTCAAAGAAGAGGTGACTGATGGCGACATCGCCCGAGTAGTGGCTCGTTGGACCGGCATTCCGGTGGAAAAAATGCTGGAAGCTGAATTGGAAAAACTCCAACATATCGAAGGGGCTTTGGAGGGACGAGTCCGGGGGCAGACTGAAGCCATCAAGAAGGTGGCTGAAGCCGTCAAACGCTCGAAAGCGGGGATTGCC
>CAYHUF010000085.1:0-2012 GCA_964359775.1 uncultured Candidatus Saccharibacteria bacterium | reverse complement strand
CCTTGATTGTGGACATTGGCAAAGTTCATACCGGTTTTTTTGTTGCCAACAGTCAAGCGGTCTTCTTCGCCTCCATTACCAGCAATATCGGCGGTGATCAAATCAATACCAATATTGCCCGCGAGTTGAAAATTTCCGAAGCTGAAGCGGAAAAATTAAAAAATGAGCTTGGCCTCAATTGTCAGAGTTCTAACCAAGCGCTTTTCTTCGCCTCAATTCCAATGATCACATCCATTAAAGATGAAATCATTCAGCGTTTTGATTATTGGCAAACTCGCAGTGAGTTGGGAGAAAATCAAGGAAAAATCAACCGGATTATTCTCTGTGGCGGGCAGGCTTCTTTACCCGGCCTAGTTGATTTTCTCCAATCTTATTTTGAAGTGCCGGTCGAGCTAGGTAATCCTTGGCGCAATATTTACCCTTCTCCGTCTCGGGTGCCGGATTTATCATTAGCAGAATCTCTGCGTTATTCGACAGCTCTAGGTTTGAGCTTGCGTTTGTTTGAAGAAATAATTTAAGATGATCAATCTTTTGCCTTTGGAAAAAATTGTCAGCAATGTCCGAGATTATCACTCACGGCGTTTCTTGGCTTCCAATCTTTTGTTTTTAGTTATTTTGATTGTTTCTTTGGTGATGATGAGCGCTTTTTATTGGTCCGCGTCTCTTCGCTATCGAACGAATCTTAAACTTACAGATCGAGTGATCCCGGGCGAAGTTGACCAGATCTATCAAAAAACCCATCAAGAGACCAAACAACTGATCAAGGTTTTAGATCAGAGTAATTTGGAAATTAGCTCGGTTACAGCGCTTCTCGATCCGATTTTGAGCGCTAAAATTCCGGGTATCAAAATCAACAATATTCATTTTAGCCAAGCTAAAGCTGGCACCAAACTTCAGACCAGCTTGGCGCTCGTGGCCAGCACCAGAAAAAGTGCGGCTGATTTTGTGGCGGTTCTTCGTCAGTTGCCTGGGGTGGCCGAGGTGACTCATCCGATTTTGATTGATAGTCGTAATATTAATTTGCGGTTAGAAATTGTTTGGCAAGTTAAGGCTAAGTCTAAAACCGCTTAAAAAATGAATTCTTTTTCAACTAAAATTAAACTCGCCGGCCGCCTAGTCTTGGTCCTGGATTTAGTTTTGGTCGTGGTTTGGCTGTTTTTAGCCATAGCTACTCAAAATCAAATCAATTCTTGGCGTCAGTTGGAAGTTGGTTCTAGTCAAACTGATAGTTCCGAAGCTCTTGTTTTGAAGCGTTATCTGGATGGCACTGTGGCGGAACGAGCAGTCTTAGGTCAATTATTAATCAAAGGAGACGCCATTGCCACTTTTATCGATCGTCTGGAAAGTTTAGCCCATCAAAGCCAAGTTCAATTAAAAATTACTCAAGCGACAGCCGAAGCTAGTGGGGGACTCTCTCTGCGTCTAGTGGCGACGGGTAATTTTGCTCAAGTCTATCGTTTCCTGGAAATTCTCGACAACTTGCCGGAACCACTCTTTATTAGTCGAGTTGATTTAGCTAGTAGTTTGGTGGAAGCTGATTTGCCAGGCGGAACCGGTCGAAATAGTTGGCGAGCCGAGATCGATAGTGTCTTGTTAAGTTATCAAAATTGATATGAAAAATCCCCAGCTTTATTTTAAAAAAATATTTTCTCAGCGAACCAATTCCCTTGATTCGGAAATTAGGCCGTATCATGATTGGCAAGTTAGATTGATTTCAGCTTTTATTATTTTAGCCTTGGTTTTTCTGGGGCATTATTGGCTTTATCGAGAATTTTTAAATCAAAGCACTGCTCTTGTTGGCAATAATCAAGATCAAGTTAATTTGTTTATAGAACGCCAAAATCTTAAAACTATCTACACTCGTTATGAGGGTCGGACTAAAGCGCTTAATGATTTGCTGGCTAAACCAGCTTCTCGTATTGACCCAGGGAGATAGTTCCCGCCCAGGGCGGTTCTAACACGGGGTCGATATTATTCACGTCAAAAATTTGCTAATTTTCGACACGATTTTT
>CAYHUF010000084.1:0-2038 GCA_964359775.1 uncultured Candidatus Saccharibacteria bacterium | reverse complement strand
AAACTAAAAAAACTCCGCAATAAGTCCCGGACTCTAAAATCTCTAAGCCCTGACCTTCAAACAAAGAGGCCATCCCCTCCTTGGTGTAGCGGAAATAATCATAAGGGTCGGCATGAAATGACACTAGGAAGGGCGCCGAGACTACACAAATACCGCCCGGTCGCAGGACCCGAGCGATCTGCCCGGCTACCACCCAAGGTTGCCGAACATGTTCCAAAACTTGAGTCGAGATGACAGTATCAAAACTCTGATCCGGCAAAGCCAGTTGATGAATATCCCCGACAATATCAATATTGGGCCCGGCCACCATATCGTAAGTGACATATTTTTCGGCCAGGGGCTTGATATGCTTGGCATATTTGGCCGTCCCGGCTCCCAAATCCAAGACTTCACCTCGGACATAGTGGCTGGTGTGCAAAATTACTTCGCGGGTGGTTTTTAATTTTTTAGTCATAGTTCATTCGAGCTTTCCCTATTATCGCCGGAAAAGCAATTTCTGCAAATTTCCGATGGAATAATCCAGTTTGATTTCATGCCGGCCCGGTGGCACTAAAACGGCGCTATAGGCATAATTCGCCACTTCTATCTTGGTCGGCACCCCGTCCAAAGTCGCCGTCCAGCCGGGGATAAAGGCTTGGCCAATAAACAAATATTCGGGCCCCTCCGTCTCGTTATTAAGCCCAAAACTCAAGTGATCCGCCGAACCAGTCGGGGTAAGGGCTTGCCAAGAACCAACCTCATTATTGTTTAGCGCCGGGTGGCCTTCAAGCATCACTGTCGGCGAAGCGAGTTGTGCCAAAGCACTCATATAATCCACAAAGGGTGTGACCCCAGGCAAGCTTTGGATTTGATTAGTCAGAAAATAACGCGGCCAAACTCGGTTTAATTCATAAACATAGATTTGCGAGCCACAAGCGCCGACCGGACTAGTGAAGACCCGTTTCAAATCCGGATCAGCTAGTTGATAATAACTTAGGAGATACTTGATATTGGCCGCCCGATAAATATTTTTCCGCTCCGACACCCGTTTAATTTTTTCCGTCATCGGCTGATTGCCCAAAGCCAGGGTCGGGGTCTTGGTCACCGACTGACGCGAGCCCAGGTAGCCGACCAAGGCCGACATCCGCATTGATTCGTAGGGCTCGTAGCCATCGGCGCTTTCCAGGCCATAATAAATATTCATATTAGGCTCGATCAATTCTTTGCGCAGGAAAAAATCCGGTCGGGAGACGTTCCAATTGCCCAGATCCGGGAATTGACATTTGACCGACTCATCCCAAATCGCGGTTTCGTTGAAGACCGAAAAAATTCGAAATGGCTGCGCTGATTTTTTTTCTCGGTCTAAAATAAACTGAGCAGTCTTAGGCGGGGTTAAAATATCGCTTCGCGACAAACCATTAATGCGATCAGCGTAAATCACCGCAAAATTAAGGCTGACTAATAAAATGGCAATACCCAACCAGCGCTCGCGACCCAAGACTTTAATTTGCCGTAGCCACCAATAAGTAAGAGCGGCAAAAACGAGCAAGGCCCAAAGTCGCCAATCAAAGAGCGAGAATTGATCGAGAACCTGATGAAGATAAGTTTTGATTAAATCTTGATAATGAGCCAGCGGGTAACCTCCCGTCGTCTGCTTAAAACGATGAACTAAAAAATAATTAAGAGCTAAGCGATACAGAACATCCCACCAGACAATTTTGACCAATGTGATCAAGGCCACCAGAGGTAAAACTAAGTAAAGGCCTAGATGCCGAAGCCAGATTAAATAGGCGTCTAGGTGCTTAGTAAAATCAGTGCGCTTGGACCATAACTCTTCGGCCAAGTAAGCAATAAAAATTCCTAAAGCTAAATCACCCAAAAACATAATCCGCGAAGCTTCCCGGAAAGAATTAAACAAGGGCAGGTAATGCAGAGCGGCCGCCAGTGGCGAATAAGCCAGTGAACTGACAAAACAAAAAGCGGCGGTCCAGGCGAAGAAGCGGATCCGTGACGGCAAGCGATAGCGGCGGAAATGAAACAAGAAGAAAACTAGGAGAGC
>CAYHUF010000083.1:0-2191 GCA_964359775.1 uncultured Candidatus Saccharibacteria bacterium | reverse complement strand
CCTGATTAAGTATTGGGAAATTGGGGCAGAGTGAGATTTTTTATTGTTAGTATCATTAATACCTCCACCAAGGAAAACTTTGGTGGGTAAATATGGCAAAAACCTCTGTCATTGCTCGCTCGAAGAAGACTCCGAAATTCGCCTCCCGGGTGGTTCGGCGTTGCTTTCGTTGCGGTCGAAAACATGGCTATATGCGCGATTTTGACCTGTGTCGAATCTGCTTTCGCGAATTGGCTAATGATGGAAAAATTCCTGGTATCCGAAAATCTTCATGGTAAGTGATCCGATCGCTAATATGCTCGTCGCCTTAAAGAATGGCGCTAAAGCTGGCAAAGCCACGATTGTGGTGCCGGCCTCTAATTTGAAATTTGAAATCGCCAAGCTCTTGGAACGCGAGGGTTATCTTCATAATGTGGTTAAGCGTGGCAAGAAAGTGAAAAAGTATCTAGCTTGCGACCCGGTCTATGGTGCTGGTAAAGTACCCAAGCTCCAGGTGGTAAAGCGGATGTCCAAACCTTCCTGCCGGGTTTATGTTAAATCGGATGAAATTCATCTCGTGCGCAACGGTTTTGGTTTATCAGTCCTGTCGACTCCGAAAGGTCTCTTGACTGACCGTCAGGCTCGCAAAGAAAAAGTCGGTGGGGAATTAATGTTTAAAGTTTGGTAAGTAGTAGATGTAAACTGTAAACATCAAAAATCAAAATGACAAAGCAAAATTTTAAATTAAATAGCGTCAAAATGATTTTTGTATTACCATTTTCCCTGCCTACCGGCAGGCAGGCAGTTTGATTTTTCAATTTTAAATTATCATCATGTCTCGAATCGGTAAACAAGAAATCATTATCCCCGACAAAGTCACCGTTAGTCTGGTGGACGGTCTTTTGACAGTCACTGGCCCTTTGGGGGAACTAAAACGAGTTTTTAAACCGGAAATTGTGATCAGCATCGCTGATGGTAAAATCACTATGGTCCCGGCCAAAGTTAATAAACAGACTAGCGCTTTATGGGGAACTTACGGTTCTCATGTCCAAAATATGATCGAAGGTGTGACCAAAGGTTTTATTAAAACTCTTTTGATTGAAGGAGTCGGTTATCGTTACGCGGTAGCTGGCACGAAAGTGGTTTTGAATATCGGTTTTTCTCACCCGGTGGAAATTGAGATTCCGGCCGGTTTGAAAGTGGAGGCGGTCAAAGCGGAAATGAAAATCTCTGGTTTTGATAAAGAATTAGTCAGTGGTTTTGCAGCCAAGATTCGTTCTCAAAAAAGCGTTGAACCTTACAAAGGGAAGGGGATCCGCTATGTTGGTGAATTTGTTCGTCGCAAACAGGGTAAGAAATCAAGCACTTAATTATCATGATGGAATCTACTCGCGAAAAAAGAATCAGACGACACTCTCGGATCCGAATGAAAGTCCGAGGTACAGCCGAGCGACCTCGCTTGACGGTTTTTCGTTCCAATCATTTTATCTATGCTCAGTTGATCGATGATGTTAGTGGTCGGACTTTATTGGCGACCAATGATAAGGCTTTAGTAGAAAAAAAGGCGCTCAAGGATCAGACTTTTGCCAAGGTTAACCGTTCGAAAGTCGCCGGAGAAGCTTTGGCTAAGACGGCTTTGGCTAAGGGAATTAAGCAAGTCGTGTTTGACCGTGGTGGTTATCGCTTCACTGGCCGGGTGAAAGCTTTGGCTGAAGGGGCTCGGGCTGGTGGTCTAGAATTTTAACTTGCCCACCTAAGTTTTCACACCATATGAAAAAATACTATTACAATCAGGCAGTCTCAAATAACCCAAGTCGAAGTGGTGAAGTTTTTATGAGTGAAAATTTTGGCGGGTAAATATATGGTTGAACCAACAAAAAAAACTAATAGCGGTGCCTATGGCAACAATCAAGGTCGCCCGCCAATGCGTGGCGGTCGTCTAGGTGGCCGACCAGGTCGGACTGGCGCTGATCGACCCAAGCCGGAATTTGATCACAAGGTGATCGATGTTCGACGGGTGGCCCGTGTCGTGGCTGGAGGCCGGCGCTTTAGTTTTTCTGTCGTCCTGATTGCCGGTAACAAGAAAGGTAAGGTTGGAGTGGGTCTCGGTAAAGCCGGGGATACTTCTTTGGCGATCGCCAAAGCTATGAATCAGGCCATCAAAAATATGATCAATCTGCCTTTGACCAAGACTAATTCGATTGCTCATGAA
>CAYHUF010000082.1:0-2221 GCA_964359775.1 uncultured Candidatus Saccharibacteria bacterium | reverse complement strand
AGACCCCAGCGGAAGTATTCAAAAGGGTGTATTGCACTTCAGACTAGAATTCAAGACCGGTAATGTGCACACACATTTGGCGGTTTTCCCCTAGACTGGGGAAATGTCCATAGCCATGGCTACAACAATCAAAGAAGAACGGCTTAGGTGGGTACTGCCCATTGTGAAGAGAGAGGCTAGACTGGTCGAAGTGGCGAAGGTCTGTCCACACAGCAAAAGGATCCTGGAACGTTGGGTAGCGGGATACAAACAAGGTGGTGAGGCCGCTCTAGAGCCACATTCAACCGAACCTAAGACCCAACCAGAGGAAACTCCGATCTGGATCAAAGAACGGGTCATTGTCATCAGGAAGAAGACCAAGAAATGTGCCTTGAAGATTCATTGGCAACTCAAAAAAGAAGGTATCAAAATCCACGCACGAACAGTGGGGAAGATATTGAAAAAGGAAGATCTAGTTAAGAAGTACCGGATCAAGAAGATCAAATACAAATATATCCGAGCCGAGCGACAACCCGGCGAATTAATGGAGATCGACGTGAAGTATGTGCCAGGCCGGGTTGCCGACAAACGATATTTTCAATATACCGCCATCGATAACGCCTCCCGTTGGCGGTATCTCCAAGTCTTTGAAGAACAAACAACCGATCTCTCGATCAAATTTCTCCAGATCGTGATCTCTCTGTTTCCACATCGGATCCAGGCCGTGAAGACCGACAATGGCTCCATCTTCACCAACTACTACCTAGGGACAAACAAACGTAGCGACCAGACCGTCAAAACCCTGCACGGTCTGGATCAATTCTGTGCCCAAAATGGTCTCATCCACTACTTGATCGACCCGGGTAAACCGGCCCAGAATGGAACGGTCGAGCGTAGCCATCGAGAAGATCAACAGAAATTCTACGAGCAAAATACTTTCCGGAATTTCGCCGATTTGCAAAAGAAGTTAAAACGGTGGAATATGTACTACAACAATCTAGAACATTGCGGGTTGAATGGCCAAACACCAAATGAATTCTTGGCCAATTACAAGTTAACTAACCCGCCAAATGTGTGTACCTAAAACATACCTTTTAGAGACTCCCCTAAGTGGACTAGTCCAAAATCTATTACCGAACACCTCCTTTTTTATCCAAACTAACTTAAACCGCTGAAAAGTTTTATTTTGTCGGTGATTAAGGCCGTCATAGCCTCGACCGCTCCGGCGCTTAATTTGTAAGGAGCCACTTCATTAGGCAGGTCACTCAAGGTTTTGGCCAGACCCTCCCGCCAGGCCCGGCGAACTTCAGTATTGAGGTGAACAATCGTCACTCCGGCGACAATGGTGGCTCGTAGATCTTCGGTCGAATTACCGGAAGCCCCGTGTAAAACCAGGGGCAAACCGGTAGCGGTCGAGATGGCGCTAATTAGCTCAATATCTAATTTTGGTTCACCACTGGCCACAATACCGTGGATATTACCGACCGCCGGGGCCAAGAGCTCTACCCCGGTCCCCGTGACAAAAGTCGTGGCATCAGTCACAGAGGTCAGGCCGGCGCCGCTGGTAGCGGCGCCGGTTGGTACCTCTGCCAAAATTTCCGACGAGTGACCAATAAAACCCAACTCGCCTTCTACCACCACCTGCGGATAAGAAGCTTTAACCAGTTCCACCACAGCTTTTGTTTCGGCTATATTTTGCTCCAGCGGTTTATCGACCAAATCAAAAGTAATTGAATCAAAACCAGCGGCCAAGGCCACCTTGGCCGATTCCAAACTATGAACATGGTCGGAATTTAAAAACAGCTCCAGGCCTAATTCTTTCTTGGCGGCATCCACCCAAGCCCGAGCCGTCGCCGGTCCGACAAAGTCTCGCTCCCCTTCTGATAGCCCCAAAATTACTGGCTGGCTGGTGGCTTTCGCGGCCGCGATGATGGCTTTAAAACCCTCCAGGTTAGAAAAATTGAAGTGGCCGATGGCTCTCTTCTCCGCTCGAGCTTTAATGATGGCTTCTCGTAGAGTCATAAAATATTTGCTGATTAAGGTATTAAGTTCTAAAATTATACTATGTTCAATTGGCTAACAAAAGCCGGTCAAAAATTTGACCTAATTACCGTCGGCGATACCGTCATGGATTGTTTTATTCGTTTAGAAGAAGCCACCATTCGTGAGCCAGCTAGTGGTGAAGAATTATGCGTGCGCTACGGTGACAAGAGCCCCTAACAATCAGCCCCCTTGGTCCCGC
>CAYHUF010000081.1:0-2353 GCA_964359775.1 uncultured Candidatus Saccharibacteria bacterium | reverse complement strand
GAATTTCAATTTACTGAAGCCGATCCTTATCCGATTAAAACTTATGTTGATTACGGTTTAGATAAAGACCCTAAAGAAGAATTTAAAATTGACCCTCTCACTTCCTTGATCGAATTTATGGGCAGTATTGGTCCGACTCAGCAGATTTGGTCACAATTGATTATTACTCCCGCGCCTAAAACCTGGAAAGATGTGGTTCAGAAAGAATTAGATAAATTACTCAAGCGTGATAAGGTCAAAAAAGAGGGGGAAACTAATTGGGGTGAATTTGCCCTATCTTCCGGTGAACGAGAAAAAGTCAAAGCGGTGGAAAAATCTTTAGCCAAGTTGGCTTTTAATTCCGGTTTGCGGGTTCTTTATCTGGGCCGAGATGGCTCGATTTCTATCCCTACTTATGTTGGCATGATGACTAACTATAAGCAGTTTGGCGCTCAACATTTAAACGGTTTTAAAACTAAATTAACCGCCAGCCTGGAATACCCTTGGCAGGATCCGTTTAAAATTCGAGTGCCGAGACTTCGACGCAAATTTTTTCGCAATTATCTTTATCGTTTCTATCACTATCCGCCGGCTAGCAAAAAACCGCTGGTCATGACCACCGAGGAATTGGCCACCGTTTTTCATATCCCGGGTCAAGTCGCTACCACTCCAACCTTGGAGCGTATTCCATCCAAGCGGGGTGAACCGCCAGCCAATCTGCCGATCTAATTTATGTTTGCTCAATTTAATTTTTTTAAAATTAACCCAGTCAAAAATCAGATCTCGACATCTAAGCGTCGAGAGCATTTGTTGATTGGTTTAGGGACGGTTTTAATTATCCTGGCTTTTTTATTCATCCTTATTATTTCTGCCAAATCTCTACCGCCCAAGGGGGTGAAGATTGAAATCAAGAAAGGGGCGACTTTGCCGGGAGTTAGTCAGGCTTTAACAGATTCGGGTGTTGTCCGTTCCCAGGCTCTGTTTAACGCTCTAATGCGTTTATCCAATGCCGACCGTCATCTTCAGCCTGGTATTTATCTTTTTGCTGAACCTAAAAATTTATTGCGGGTGATTTGGCAATTACGGACCGGGGATTTTGGGGTTAAGTTAATCAAAGTGACTATTCCCGAAGGAGCCAATAATGCCGAAGTGGGTTTGATTTTGAAAAAAGCTTTACCTGATCTTGATTCGACGGTCTATCAGAAAGTCAGCGCTAAGCTGGAAGGCCGACTTTTTCCGGATACTTATTTTCTTTCACCACTGGCTAGTACGGAGCAGATTGTCGAGCGTTTGAACGAAGCCTATTTGGATAAAATTCAACCACTGCGAACTTTAATCAATCAATCCGGTCACACTGAAAATGAAATTTTAACCATGGCCTCGTTGCTAGAGGAAGAAGCCAAAAATTATGAAGCCAAGCGAACCATCTCCGGTATTTTATGGAAACGTTTAGCTCAAGGTATGAAATTGCAGGTGGATGCCGTCTTTCCCTTTTTGATCGGTAAAAATACTTTTGATTTGACTCGTAAAGATCTAGCTCACGATTCTCTTTACAATACTTATAAATATAAAGGTTTACCACCTGGTCCGATTTCCAATCCGGGTTTGGATTCTATTTTTGCCGCCCTGACCCCAAAAGAATCACCTTATCTTTATTATCTATCGGATAAAAAAGGTCAAATGCACTATTCGGCCACCTACGAGGAACATTTAAAGAACAAACGTAAATATTTAGGCACTTAGTCAGATATCCCTAGTTTTCTTTTTCGTTTCAAGTTAAAATCGTCTGACTATGAAATATAACAAATTAGCCTTTATTGATTTGGAAACGACCGGGCTTGATCCTGATCGACACGAAATTATTGAAATTGGGGTTTTGATTGTCAAAGCCGTTCCCGTCGCGGGTCGGGGTCCCAATTTGGAAATTATTGACCAGTTTGAATTTAAAATTAAACCGGAACATATTGAAACAGCCGAGCCAGAAGCTTTACGGGTCAATTCCTATAACGATGCTGATTGGCTCTTTGCCAACGATTTGAAACAAATTTTGCCGATTATTGCTGAAAAAACCAAGGACTGTATGATGGTCGGTCAGAACGTCTCTTTTGATTGGGGTTTCCTTAGTCACGCTTTCAAACAAGCTGGTCTGAAGTGGCCGATGCATTACCACAAGATCGATTTGATCACCATGGCCTTTATGAAAAATTATCATGAGGTCAATCGGCCACTGGAGCGCTACAATTTGGCCGCTTTGGCCGAATATTATGGTATCACCAATGCTAAGGCCCACTCGGCTCTGGCTGATATCCAAGTTACTTTTGAAATTTACAAAAAGCTTCTAGGACTATAGGTTAATTAAAATTTCAATTTCGGG
>CAYHUF010000080.1:0-2354 GCA_964359775.1 uncultured Candidatus Saccharibacteria bacterium | reverse complement strand
CCGTTTATTTTGCCCTTGTATGCCCATGCTCTGGATCATCTTTTCCAAACTCCGGCTGGGATCGCGACCTTCATCAACTTTACTAGTCGGAATGCCAGAAAGCTGTACGAGTTGCCAGTGGTCGAACGAAGTCTGACTTTGGTCCGACAAGAACAACAGATTCTTGATTCTTACGAGGCTGGACTTTGGCGGATTGATCCATTCTGGGCCGGCCGGAAGATCAGCTGGTCGTTGGAGTAGTGAGAGTTTGTTTTAGGATTTTGCCCCGATGGACGCCTTCTGGTGTCCGTCGGGGATTTTTTTGTCTTGTATCAAACGATTTTAAAAGTTAAAATAGAGTGAGATTATTAATCTCTAAAAAATATTGATATGGCCAAAGGCATGGGAATCAGAAAAGAAAAAAAGAAGCCCAAAAAAATTAAGCTGAAGTAGTTTTTTGACCCAGACTGAGAGGTTTGGGTTTTTTTGTTTGAATAATTTTAATTAAATAAAGGCTGGGCTTATAGAGACAAGCCTCGCCCATTTACATCAAGACTATTTTAGTTTATAATTATCCTTAGAAGAGCCACGACCGTGGCTTAGATTTTGTTAGGTCTCTACACAGAGAGGGTTTTAGAATATGACGCCGAGTCTTCGTGCTTATGCTCAAAAGGCAAACGGAGTGCTAGTGGTGGCTCCTGGAGCACCAGGAGTGGGGAAAGAAAAGACTCATGAGGTCGCACTTAGGCACGTTCGAGGTCTGACCAGATTAGTCTGCAGTCAGATCTTGGTAGAGGAGTACGGGCTATTTGATGAGTCGTCTCTTCTTCCCGACGACAAGGTCTGGACGGCGGTCCGGAAAGTGTTGCTGTCCGTATTCCAGCCTGAGACGGCCAATAGGCCGATTATTTTCTCAGACGGCTTTCCTCGAACAAAATCTCAAGCCGGTCTGGTCACTGCCTTTGCTCGAGAACGACACTTGCTCGTGATTACTCTTGATCTGGTGTCTCCTCGTGAGGTCTGCCTTGAACGGATGTTGTCACGAGGTCGGAAAGGAGAAGTCACTCCTGAAGCTTGCGGGAAGCGTTTTGATGAATTATCTCAGAGAGCACGGGCGACCATCAAACATCTTCGTAACAATTCCGATATTTGCGCCTATGTTGGAGTTAATAGCAATCTTCATCCGGCGCAAGTGGGCAAACAGGTTTTTGACGGTTTACGGAGGATTGATCCAATTGCTGGTCTAGTTCCCCCTGACCGGGTTCTGGATTTTGCGGTGTAGGGAGTTTGTGTGGATTTTTTTGGCGAGTTACGATGTTAAATGCATCTAGCTCGCCATTTTCTTTTGCTTAAATTGCATAAGATAACCACGGTCGTGGTTATCTTATGCAATTTAGTTTTACTTGATTATCACAAACTCTCACGGTCGTGAGAGTTTGTGATAATGGCTTTTATCTCTTACAATAGCCCTATGGATGACAAAGAGCTAGATCCGATTGTTGATTTTTTATATGAGGCCGGGATGTTGGCCAAAACTCCGCGCAGTGGTTTTTTCTTTCTAGGTTCCGGCGATCAAAGCGTGGCTGAGCATTTGAACCGGGTAGTCTATATTGGCTTCACCCTGGCCCAAATGGCTGGTGACGTCGACATCTCCAAAGTGATCCAGATGTGTATGTTCCATGACTTTGCCGAAGCCCGGGTGTCTGATCTAAATTATGTTCATCAAAAATATACCGAGCGTTTCGAAGACAAAGCGGTGGCCGATCTGACTAGTCGTTTACCTTTCGGCGCCAAAATTAAAGACTTGATTGAAGAATACGAAAAACGCGAGACCAAGGAATCCAAGATGGCCAAGGACGCTGACAATTTGGAATGGATCCTAGCGCTCAAAGAACAAAAAGATATAGGCAACGAACGGGCTAATGATTGGATTCCGTCAGCCGCTGCTCGACTCAAAACTGACGAAGCCAAAAAATTAGTGGCCAAAATAATCGTTACCGATTCGGACCGCTGGTGGTTTAGTGACAAAGATGACCAGTGGTGGGTCAATCGAGGCAAGGGAGGGAATTAAAATTGTAGTAAATTTCCACGGTCGTGGAAATTTACTACAATTTCAGTTTTGGAGCATTTAAGTAACCAGTAAAAAACCGCTTCAGAGCGGTTTTTTACTGGTCCTGATGTTTATCGAACACCTACTTCACAATCAAAGTACCCTTCATGCCTTTCTCGCGATGGTCGCCGACCGAACAATAAAAAACAAAACTCCCGGCTTTATTGGCACCAAACGAAATCGTCTGCTCTTGGCCAGAGTTAAGTTGTTCTGTCCCGGCTTCATAGCCTTCGATTTTTAGATCATGGAGACCATCACTATCCTT
>CAYHUF010000079.1:1166-2405 GCA_964359775.1 uncultured Candidatus Saccharibacteria bacterium | reverse complement strand
CCCCATGACCGCAATAATCGGAGCTCGTTCAATCAGTTCAGTTTTAGCTGGTTTTTGTTTGGACATAGTTAATTTAAACGCCGAAAAAGGCTTTTCGGCTGGGCCTTTAGTTATCCTAGTCTTTTTTAGACCTTTTGGGAAGCGTTAGCTCCCAAAATAGCCTCATTTTCTTCATCAGAAAGTTCAAAATTCGATTTGCCGGCGATCAAGGGTTTGGCATAAACAGTGACCTTGTCGCGGGAATAAAGACTGGAAAAAACCACTCCATTGCCATGATCATCAAGAAAGCAGGTGGAAAAACTCTGGTTGCCACCGTGGTCGCGGAAGGGGTTGAAGCGAACGGTGTGAACACGCTGAACGGCTTTTTTTAAACGAGTATTAATATCGATAGAAAAATCCGCCAACTCGCGATGTTGCCCGGCCAATTCGTCGAGACTTTTCCCCATATCAATCATCACTTCTTCGAGGTCGATGGCTCGCTTGCCACGAAGCAATTTTTTGAGACGCCATTCCAAATGAATGATCCAAGCTAAAAGAATTAAAATTACGACCCCTAAAGCCGAAGTCAAAAATAAAGGATTGGAGATTAACATATAATTTCAATTATAACTGGCTAATTTCGATTTAGCAAAAAATATGCTAAAATTAACCCAATGTTTAGGCAAAAAGTGATTTATTTAGACACGGCCAGTGCTACCCCTTTGGAGCCGCGAGTGTGGTTGGCGATGAAACCGTATTTTCGGCGCGTGTTTGCCAATCCGGCCAGTCTTCATCGTTCTGGTCTAGTGGCGGCGACGGCCTTGGAGTCGGCGCGTAAAGACGTGGCCAATTATTTGAGCGCTCAACCCGACGAAATCTTTTTTACCAGTGGGGGAACGGAAAGTTTAAATTGGGTGATTTTCGGTTTGACGCGTCAATTTTCCAGCCCCCAACATTTAGTGCTTAGCGCCTTGGAGCATGAGGCGGTTTTGGCCCCTTGTCGGTATTTGGAAAAACAGGGCTGGCAATTAACCATTGTTGAACCTGATAAAAATGGTTTGATTAAACCGAGCGCTATTGCCGCCGCTCTCCGTCCGGAAACTGTCTTGGTGGCGGTGATGGCCGTCAATAATGAAATTGGCACGATTCAGCCCATTCATGACATCGCCAAAGTTATCCGAACTTGGCGCAACAAACACCAATCCGAAACACCTTATTTTTTAACTGATGCTTGTCAGGCGCCTCGAGCGGTGGAATTAG
>CAYHUF010000079.1:0-1156 GCA_964359775.1 uncultured Candidatus Saccharibacteria bacterium | reverse complement strand
TCGATTTTCTCGTTTTGAACGGTTCCAAGATTTATGGTCCCAAAGGGGTCGGCGCTCTATTTATTTGTCGTGGTTTAAAAATCGACCCCCTGCTTTTTGGTGGTGGTCAAGAAAAAGGTCTACGATCGGGGACTTCCAATTTGCCGGGCATTGTCGGCTTGGCCACGGCTCTGAAAATTTGTCAAAAAGAACGCGAACCCGAAACCAAACATCTGCAAGTTTTGCGAGATTATTTTTTGGCAGAATTAAAAAGTCTGATTCCGGACCTGATCGTCAATGGTGATTTAGTATCTAGATTACCCTCCAATCTCAATCTGTCTTTTCCGGGACTTTTAGGGGAGCAGTTGGTTATTGAATTGTCTGCCAAGGGTATTGCTTGTTCGGCCGGTTCGGCTTGCTCTTCCTTAGTCGACAAAGGCGCTTCCGGCACTCTCTTGGCTTTAGGTCTAAGTCCGGATCTGGCCGCCAGCTCTCTCCGTTTTTCGCTTGATCGAAGCACCAGCAAGTCTGATTTAAAATTTACCGCTAGCACCCTGGCGACTATTATTGCTAAATATCGACAGAATAAACTGGATTTTCCCACAGTCGTCTAATTTTTAGCCAGACCGAATTAGTGTGCTATAATTTTCGTATCTATGTATAATTTAAACCCCTTGCCTTACGGTTTCTCTGATTTAGAGCCATATTTTGATGAAGCTACCATGAAGCTTCATTCGACCAAGCATCATCAAGGTTATGTTGATAAACTTAATTCAGCTTTAGCCACCACTCCGGATTTAGCCAGTCGGACGATTGAAGATTTATTAACTAATCTGACTACTTTGCCGGAAAATATAAAAACTCCGGTTCGAAATTTTGGCGGTGGTTATGCCAATCATAATTTATTTTTTGCACTTATTGGTCCTCATGTTGATAACCGCCAACCCCAGGGCGCTTTAGCCGAAGCCTTGATTGCTAAATTTGGTTCTTTTGAACAATTTAAAAAAGATTTTAGCGATAAAGCCCTGACGGTTTTTGGTTCCGGTTGGACTTGGTTGGTGCTTGGGGGGGACGGCCTTCAGGTGACCACGACAGCCAATCAGGACTCACCTTTATCACTTGGTCACCAACCCGTCTTGGCTTGCGATGTTTGGGAGCATGCTTATTATTTAAAATA
>CAYHUF010000078.1:0-2420 GCA_964359775.1 uncultured Candidatus Saccharibacteria bacterium | reverse complement strand
AGGAATATTTAGTCTCTGGCTAGTCAATCTTAATTCGCCTCAAACACCACTTAGACAAAAACTAACGGACCTTAAATCCAACAACGCCACCACCACTAGCCTCGCTGTTTTTCCAGACCAAAGACTTTTAGCCCGAGCGGCGGTAGTTTACGATATCAATAATCATAAAATTTTATTTGCTAAAAATGCCGAGACTTCTTTACCTCTAGCTTCTTTAACCAAATTAATGACGGCTCTGGTCTCGGCTGAGCAAATTCCCGCTCAAACTCTGGTCACAGTTCCCAATTTAGGTCCCGGCAATAATCCAGCCAGCTCCAGTTTGATTACCGGCGAAAGATGGCGTTTAAAAGATTTGATTGATTTTACTTTAGTTTCTTCTTCTAATGAAGGGGCTCGAGCTCTGGCTTTGGTAGCGATGAGTAATAATCAAAATCCGGATTTAACTTTTGTTTCAGTGATGAATAATCGCCGACAAACCCTCGGATTACCAGAACTTCGTTTCTACAATGAAACCGGCTTGGATGAAAATTCTAGCCTAGCCGGCGCCTACGGTTCCGCTTTGGCAGTTTCTAAATTGAACGCTTACTTGGTAAGCAAACACCCTGATTTAATTGAAGCTACCAGAGAAGCTGTGATCAGACCCCAAACGACTGACCACGCCACTCATTTAGCAGTTAATACTAATCAGGCGATCAATGATTTGCCCGGTTTACTTAGCTCCAAAACCGGCTACACCCTTTTGGCCGGTGGTAATCTGTCGATTGTTTTTCAAGCTGGCCTCAACCGACCTATCGCCATCACTGTTTTGGGTTCCACTCAAGAGGGTCGCTTTAGCGACACTAAACAATTAGTCTGGGCCACCTTGGATTATTTGGCTGAGGAGGGGAAATAGACTATAATTGAAAGAAAATGTATATCGATATCATCAAAGTTTTTGCCCCGAGCACACTAGCTTTCTTTTTTGGCATTTTGTTGACGCCGATTTTAACTCATTTTCTTTACAAACATAAAATGTGGAAAAAGAAGGCCGGCAAACTGGCTCCCGACGGCCGAGAAACGCCGATTTTTAATGAACTCCATAAAGATAAAGAGACCGGCACCCCTCGAATGGGGGGAGTTGTGATTTGGTTTAGCACTCTCGTTACAATTACCGTCTTTTTTCTCTTAGCCATCTTTTGGCCCGGGGAAGCCACCACCAAATTAAATTTCCTTAGTCGAAACCAAACTTGGTTACCTCTCTTTACTTTATTGGTTGGGGCCTTGGTCGGTTTGGCTGATGACTTACTGCAAGTCAAAGATGGAGTTGACCCAAAAAAGGCTGGCTTAGCTTTTTCTTATCGCTTATTGGCGGTAATTATTCTGGGTTTAATCGGCGCTTACTGGTTTTATTTTAAATTAGGCATGGATTCCCTTAGCATTCCCTTTGGCGGTTCCTGGTATATCGGAGCCTGGATTATCCCGCTCTTTGTTGTAGTGATGGTAGCCTTGTTTTCCAGCGGGGTGATCGACGGTATCGATGGCTTGGCCGGGGGAGTCTTGGCCGCTATTTTTGCTGCCTATACCGGTATCGCTTTTTTCCAACATCAAATCGACCTAGCCGCTTTTTGTGCCGCCATTACTGGTGGCACTTTAGCTTTTTTATGGTTCAATATTCCGCCAGCTCGTTTTTACATGTCCGAGACTGGAATTCTAGGCTTGACCACCGCCCTGACCGTCGTGGCTTTCCTGACTGATTCAGTTTTAGTTTTACCGATTATCGCCGCTCCGCTTCTAGCTACTGCCGGTTCAGTGATCTTACAATTATTATCCAAGAAAATCCGCAACGGTAAGAAAATTTTTCGCGTCGCTCCAATTCATCATCATTTTGAAGCTCTAGGTTGGCCGGCTTACAAAGTGGTAATGCGCTATTGGGTGATCAGTATTATCTGTGCCATCATTGGAATGATTATTGTTTTAATCAGTAAATAGCTTTGGGATGAAGCGCAAAAAAATTGATAGTTTTTTTCTTTTTCTAGTTATCGGCTTAGTGCTGGTGGGTTTTTTTATTTTTTCTTCAGCGGCCCTAGGCCAATTAACCAAAGACGGTGCTTCCTTTTTGACAGTGGTTTCCAAACAATTTGCCATTCTCTTATCCGGCTTGATCTTGATGTTTTTAGTCGGTCACCTTGACTACAAATACTGGCGCCGTTACGCCGCCGGTTTATTTATTCTGTCTGCCGGTTTAGCCTTACTTGTCCTAGTCCCACAATTTGCCTTAGAAGCCGGGGGAGCCAAACGCTGGCTCAGTCTAGGATCGATTTCTTTCCAACCGGCCGAATTTTTAAAATTTGCCACGGTTCTTTATTTGGCCGGCTGGCTGGCAACCCAAAAAGACCGAGTCAAAAATCTGGCTGGAGGCCTCGGACCTTTTCTAATTTTAA
>CAYHUF010000077.1:0-2482 GCA_964359775.1 uncultured Candidatus Saccharibacteria bacterium | reverse complement strand
GGGCTAAATAGCTTGCTTTTTAAGGGCTTTTTGTCTATACTAGTTCCTTATGTATCATAAAAAAACCAAGATTGTGGCGACGATCGGGCCGGCCACCGAAGGTGAAGCTGAGCTCGAAAAATTATTTAATCATGGAGTCAACGTTGTTCGTTTGAATTTTTCTCACGGTGATTTTGCTGAACATGGTTTGCGGATCAAGAGAACCAGAGCTTTGTCAAAAAAATTAGGTTTACCAATTGCTATTCTTCAAGATTTGGCTGGACCTAAAATTCGGTTGGGAGAATTTTATCAAGAAAGAGTGACTTTAATTGAAGGAGCTAAGTTTATTTTGACGACGAAAGAGCAGGTTGGAGACGAGAGTATCGCTTTTATTAATTATCCTAAATTACCCAAGGAGGTAAAAAAGGGCCAGATTATTTTTTTTGATGATGGTAAGAAAAAACTAATTGTTGAAAAAGTAGTCGGGGAAAAAATTCACTGTCAAATTTTAGTTGGTGGTGAGACTAAGGGCCGGCGCGGGGTCAATGTACCGGGGGCTTATCTATCGATTTCATCTTTGACCGACAAAGATAAAAAAGATCTCGAATTTGGTATTAAAGAAGGGGTGGATTTCATGGCCCTATCTTTTGTCCGCCGACCAGAGGATATTTTGGAGTTGCGGGCAATTTTAACCAAACGTCAAGCTGAGCAAATAAAAATTATTGCCAAGATTGAAACTCAAGAGGCAATTGATAATCTGGATGCGATTTTGGCTGTCACTGACGCGGTGATGGTGGCCCGAGGGGATTTAGCGATTGAAATTCCGGCTGAGCAGGTGCCCTTTTGGCAGAAAACGATTATCACCAAGTGTAATAAGTTTGGTAAACCGGTTATCACTGCCACTCAGATGTTGGAATCAATGATTTCTTCACCGGTGCCAACTCGAGCTGAGGTGTCTGATATTGCCAATGCTATTTTTGATGGTACCGATGCTATTATGTTGTCCGAAGAAACTACTTTGGGTAAATTTCCTCTCAAAGCAATCGAAGTAATGTATCGAGTGGCAACTCATACTGAAAAAAGTCGAGATAATGGTCATTTCTTAACCAGAGAACATTTGACTTTAAAAACCACTGAAGATTCTTTAGCTGCCGCCGCGATCAGTATGGCTCATGAAATTTCGGCTGGGGCCCTAGTGGTTTACACTAGTTCTGGTCGGACAGCTCAGCTTCTGTCTCGCTTTCGACCGAATACTCCACTGTGGGCTTTGACCGGGAATGAAAAAATCTACCATCAACTAGCCTTATCTTTCGGCTGTTATCCGATCCTAGTCAAAGCGCCGAAGAATCTCTTGGCTTTTGGTGATTTAGCTCGAAAAACTCTGTCTGAGAAAGCTTTAGTTAAGAAAGGCCAAACTATTATTTTAGTTACCGGCTTGCCTTTAAACAAACAATCTCATCGAGCTAATATGATTTTTACCGAAGTAGTTTAAACTAGAGAAATGTATCTCAAGGTGCGAGTTATTCCTGAGGCTAAGGCTGATAAAATTGAAGAGCTGGCGCCGGATTTGTGGCGAGTCTACGTTCGCGTCCCAGCCAAACGTAATTTGGCTAACCAGGTGCTGTTGGCTTTGGTGGCAAAAGAAAAGGGGATTAAAACCGAAGCGATTCGGTTGGTGAGTGGTCATCACAGTCGAAGCAAGATTCTTAGTCTCCCGGATTAACCCTATATCCGTCAGACGTATTATTTAGGCTCCATAAGCCAGGCTTCTGTTAACAGAAGCCTGGCTTATGGAGAAATTAAGTGGTTTGTCGAACCAGGTTTAATTTGTGATATACTAGTAAAAATGGTCGCCCAGTTATTAATTTTTAGCTATTTAAGCTTATGATTATTAATATTAAGGCTCTCGGTTTGGACTTAACTCAAGCGATTGATGCTTATTTGCAGGATAAGCTGGCTTATGTGGAAAAAAGTCTTGGTGTTTATGCCAATGAGACTCAGGCTCAAGTGGAAGTTGGTAAGACCACTAGACACCATAAATCGGGGGATATTTTTCGGGCGGAAATAAATTTATTTTATCGGGGGAAAAAAATGCGGGCAGAAGTGGAAAATCCCGATCTATATTTGTCGATTGATGGAATGAAAGACAAGATTATTCAGGATGTTTATAAATTTGAAAAAAAACAAAACTCACTTTTCCGCCGAGGCGGACGAACTATCAAAAGTTTTTTGCGGGGCTGGAGACGGTAGGAGAAGTTATCTTAAAATTAAATTTTAAGCAAAAATCCCGCTTCAGGCGGGATTTTTGGTGGTTTTTTTGTCAGCTGGCGGGTTAATTTTGCATTTTAATTCGCTAGCTGGTGAATTCCGTTTTTAATTTACAAAAAGTTATCCACTCTTTCGACCTTTTTCTCTTAATCTTAGGCCTCCAAAATGCTATAATTTTCTCAATTACTAATGGCGAATTTTTACTGTCTAGAAAAATTAGTAAGGAAATTTAATC
>CAYHUF010000076.1:0-2735 GCA_964359775.1 uncultured Candidatus Saccharibacteria bacterium | reverse complement strand
GCTCAGCTTCCCCCTGGTACTCGGTAAACTATCTGAACTTTCCACGACCGTGGAAAGTTCAGATAGTTTTGGTTTGTTAAACAACCCCTTGCCAGAATTGGGTTTTTAAGCTAGGATAGGGCTATGAAATTCGCCGTGATCGAAACTGGTGGCAAGCAGTACAAAGTCTCCGAAGGGGATACTTTGACTGTGGAAAGATTGCCGATTATTGAGGGTCCTATTACTTTTGACAAAGTCCTCTTGATCGATGATGGCAAAGATACCATGATTGGTGTCCCTTATCTCGAGGGAGCGACCGTGTCTGCTGAATTGGTGGAAAATGGCCGGGCCAAGAAAATCACCGTTATTAAATACAAAAACAAGACTCGTCAGAAAAAGACCCACGGTCACCGCCAACATTTCTCTAAAATTAAAATCACTAAGATCGGCTAGAGGCTCAACGCGGACTCTTGCGGACTAGACGCGGACTTGTGCAGACGAGACCGTGTTTTTTTCTTTTTAAAAACAGATTGACTGATTCGGCCCTTGGCGTTAGGGTGGGGGAAGAATTGAAAAACTGGCGCATTAACCCTAGAAAGGGGGTGTTATGTTTAATTTACATCGCCGTTGCGATGAGTGTACAGCTTGTTGCTTCGCCTTGGAAGTGAAAAAGCTCGACAAGTCAATTAACGTTTGGTGCCAATTTTGCCAGCCAGCATCCGGTTGCCGAATTTATCACCAGCGGCCAAGAGAATGTCGTCAATATAAGTGCCAGTGGTTGACCGGTCTTGGTGAGGAAAGTGACCGACCAGATCGGTCCGGTTTTATCTTGGATTATGCCAATAATTGGCTCTCTGGGATAAATCTTCTCCGTTTTTGGGAATGGCAGGAAGGCTCGCTCGGGCAAGAAGCGTCACTTCTTCTCACTAAGAAGTGTCTCGATTTGGGAATCGCTGTCCTGTGGGTTTTTAAGGATCAGCGTTTACTTATCTTCGAGACTCCCCAGGAAGTCTTCTCTGATAAAATTCGAAGAGATTTGGAGAAGGAAGGTGTCAGGATTCAGACTGGCGAGATTCTTGTTAGTAGCCGTTGTTTAAGTTGCCAGAAACAATTCAGTGTCGATAATCCAGATTTTGGTGGCGGGGTTTGTCGGGGTTGTTGGGCCACTAGCCATTAATGTTACTTGCCGTCTTCGTAACGAAAAAATCGTTGGGGGGACGGTTTTTTCTTTTATAATAAATGTCGGTTCGATAATGCGCTCTTGAGCGTCTCCGGATCGGAGTATTCGATTTCCAAACCGCCGGACAGACCGCGGCCGAGGACCGAAATTTTGAACGGGGTTTTTTCGGCTAGGGTGGCTAAATTTAATTTTAAAAATTCGGCGGTGTGGTCGGCTTCGACAGTGGCCGCCAGAGCAATCACAATTTCACTTAATTTTTGTTTAGTAACTAAGTCGGCAATACGTTTTTGCAATAAGTCCAACCGAATGCGCCGAGCTGGCTCTTTTTCTAAAATCGGCACTAAACCGCCCAGGACAAAATAAACCCCTTGGTGTCCGCCGGCTTTTTCCAGGGAGTCCAGATCGGCATCTTTTTCGACAATCAATAATTGGCCGTTGTAACGAGCTTCGTCGCGACAAATCGGGCAGAGAGTATTGGTGTTGCCGTTTTGACTTTGGAAGAAGCATTGGCAAGCCGAGCACTGGCTGATGTAGCGCGACAAATCGCCGACCAAACGCAGAAATTTATCAATCCCGGCTCGGTTTTGTTGGAGGAGAAAATAAACGAACCGTTTGGCTTGACGTGGACCAATGCCGGGAAAGCGTTTGAAAATTTCACTCAATTCTTGAATAGTATTGGATGACATTTACCCTGTTAAGTAAGATTTGATCCTATTTTTAATATAACGTTTGCCGTAGATTGTTTTAAGATATTTTTCACGATGGGTGGCGTCGGCTTGATTTAGACAAGCTTCATAATAAATAAGTTTTAATGGACGACGGTCTTTTGTCGATTCAACCCGGCCGTCTTGATGTTGGTCAAATCTAGACTTTAAATTTCTTGAAAAACCGGTGTAAAATTTATGGTCCTTTGCTGATTGTAGGACATAAGTATAATACATAATCTTCAAGAAATTTAAAGTCTACTTAACAGGGTGAAATTAAAAAGACCCAAAGTCACTATGTTGTTTATCGATCGGCACGAAACTAGTCAGTTTCTCATCGAAGTAAAGTTCAATTTTGCCAGTTGGGCCGTTGCGGTGTTTTTCAATCATAATTTCAGCAATATTTTTACGGTCGGAACTTTCATTCATTTTGTCTTCACGGTGGATGAACATGACCACGTCGGCATCTTGTTCAATCGAACCGGAGTCGCGCAAGTCTGATAAGCGGGGACGGCCACCACGTTGTTCGACGGAACGATTGAGCTGAGATAGAGCAATGACCGGCACTTCCAATTCGCGGGCTAATTGTTTGAGGGATCGAGAAATTTCGGTTACTTGTTGGACTGTTGAGTCAGACTCTCGGCGGGGGACCATCAACTGGAGATAGTCGACAATAATCAGTCCTAAGCCGAATTCCGCTTTTAAGCGTCGGGCTTCGGCTTTCATCTTGGCGACATTATTAGACGATTCATCGTCGATGTAAATCGGAGCATTGGCCAGGGTGCCGAGGGCGTCACGAATTCGGCCCAGTTCTTCATCGGAGTTGACCTTGCCGTTGCGCAGTTTCCAGGAGTCAACAAAAGATTCCGCCG
>CAYHUF010000075.1:0-2821 GCA_964359775.1 uncultured Candidatus Saccharibacteria bacterium | reverse complement strand
CGTCTCCCCCGCGATTCCGCCCAGCATTCGGTCGTTAACTTGATCGACATTGAGATTGCGCGAAAATAATTTGGTTTTATTGAGAGGAATTTCAGATAAGTCGATTTTGCGAGTGGCTAGATGTTGAAGATGTTCAGCCATGAAAGTATTCGTTCGAATAGCCGCCAAAATTTTCAAAAACGGTTCATCGTCTTGGCGATATTGCTCCGACAAATAACAAGTGATCAATTGGGCCCGAGCCCAAACAGTGGAATCATAAGCAAAGAGGGGTGGGGCTTCATCCAACCATAGATTAGGTAAATCATCCGACTCGTCTCGCCGCACAATCGGTGGCAATCGAAAAAAATCGCCAACCAAAATTACTTGTAGTCCACCAAAGGGCGCTTCGTCTTGCTTAACGCCCCGACAGACCGCTTCTACCATTTCCAAAGTGCCCGGCGAGAGCATTGACACCTCATCAATAATCAAGACTTTGGCCCGGCCAATTCGTTTGGCTAGGTATTCAGTGCTGACAATTTTATCCAAATCATATTTAGTTAAATGTCGTTTGATTCCAATCCCGGCCCAGGAGTGGATCGTTAAGCCACCCAAGTGAGTGGCGGCAATGCCGGTCGAAGCGGTAATCGCCGGTTCGATATCGTGGGCCCGCAAATAAGTCACATACTGATTGATGGTATGGGTTTTGCCGGAGCCGGGCTCTCCAGTCAGAAAAACATTGGCCCCGGTTTTTAAAATGCTTAGCGCTTCGGCTTGAGTCATGTAAAAAATTATTTTTCCCCGTCGTATAATTTTCTTTCGTCCAATATCATTACCGCTAAAAACAAGCTTAACATCCTGATTCTTTTTTCCCAAGATGAGGACCCTAATCAAACTCAACATCAGGCAAATCAGGTTGACCCTGATTTGCCTGATGTTAATCTTTTATTTAACGTTTTTTAGATAAGCTTAATTGATATTATTTGTTGATCAACGCTAGAGTTTGATCGTCGATGAAACCGACCATTCGAAGTCCATTGGCTTTTTGGAATTTGATCAAGGCCGTTCGAGTCAGCGGACCAAAATAATTAGTGGTTTTAAGCGAAGCGCTGAGAAAACCGAGTTGTTGAAGTTTGAGTTGCAAGTTTTTTACCGCTTCATTTTCTTGACCGTATCTTAATCCGCTGACAATGGGATTGTTTATTGCAACTGGTGAGACTTGGTTAGTTGAGGTTGATTGATTGTTGATCAACGCTAGAGTTTGATCGTCGATGAAACCGACCATTCGAAGTCCATTGGCTTTTTGGAATTTGATCAAGGCCGTTCGAGTCAGCGGACCAAAATAATTAGTGGTTTTAAGCGAAGCGCTGAGAAAACCGAGTTGTTGAAGTTTGAGTTGCAAGTTTTTTACCGCTTCATTTTCTTGACCGTATCTTAATCCGCTGACAATGGGATTGTTTATTGCAACTGGTGAGACTTGGTTGGCCGGCTGTAATAACGACTGAATACGTCTGCCACTGCTACCGATATTGACTATTGAATTAACACCGGAGCTATAAGTAAAAGAAGTCCCGGCAGTCTTGGCCACACAGGAAATAGTACTGCTAACCGCGCTACAAGTAACATCAACGTCATTAGTCAGGATAGAAACCAGGCCGGTAACCACATTACTGGCCTCACTGGCCGATGCTTCATAATCGTAACCGCGACCGTTGATGATGATTTTAAAGTTTTCACCAGCTGTGACGTTAGATGGAGTAAAGACCACAGTCTGGGCGACGTTCGCTCGATTGGTCGCCGTAGTTGAAGCGCTAAAGCCCGTCCCGGCGCTCGAAGCAGTCAGGACGACGGTGTTAGTTGAAGCCGCGGAAGTAAAGGGTTGGGAAGCGTAACCGGAATAAGCCTGAATAGCGGC
Source organism: uncultured Candidatus Saccharibacteria bacterium (assembly GCA_964359775.1). Lineage (GTDB taxonomy): Bacteria > Patescibacteriota > Minisyncoccia > Phycocordibacterales > XYD1-FULL-46-19 > 21-14-all-37-9. Next base: position 930 of record CAYHUF010000075.1, on the reverse strand, counting down.
ATTTAACCCAGTCGCGATATTAGTAGTCGAAGTATCTGTCGACAAAACGGTATAAGACGGAGCAAAACTATTTCGAGTCAAAGTATAAACATCACCGGCATCAATAGTGCCGGCAATGGTGATAGTGTCTTGTTGGGCCACTGGCGCCACCCCCAGCACGATGTTTGATTGAGTGACAGCTCCACTAGTGGTGGTAAAAAGAATTTGTCCGCCGGTTTCCGTCGAAGAGGCCGCCGTAGAAAAGCCAACGGAGGTAGCGGAGGTGGATGAAGCCGAGACAATAATGTTCGTCGAAGACGAAGCCACTGGATTTTTGACATAAGTTAAGCCCTGCATAGCGGTGGCAAATTGGGTCGCCGTCCGAGCATTAGCGATCACCCCGTCTTGAGTGGTGGTGGTCGCCACCGTCGCCGTCCCACCGTTACAGTTCAGTGAATCAGCGGTGGAAACAGTAATCACACAAGCGCCAACGGTGATAGTCGCGCCCGAGGCCGGCAACGAGGCGATAGCCAGAGTAGTGGAAGCTTTAACTTCAGCCACGTTGGCAACAGTGGAACTGGTGGCGGCTGTTTGATTGTCCGTTCCCAAAATGACATTAGAGACCGTCTGACTGGCAGTCAAAGTGGAAATGGCCGCCGAAGCAATATTAGGACTAATCGACCAAGAAGCTAAAACTAAGAGTCCGAGTAGAATAAATCCCCTTTTCCCGACTATTTTTGTGAACATATTTTTTTCCAGCTAAACTGGTAATTTCTAGAATAATTAATAAAAACTAAATTAATATTTTAATTCATTACAATCATAACACGGGACTGAAAAAAAAACACCAAGTTATCCACAGGCTACTGATACTGAATATAAATTGGCTGGGGCTTTAATTTCAACAACTCAGCTGGTGCCATCAGCCGCGGACTCGGTGGCAAGGTGTCA
>CAYHUF010000074.1:0-2831 GCA_964359775.1 uncultured Candidatus Saccharibacteria bacterium | reverse complement strand
TTGCTTAAGAGGCAACTGCTCTACCAACTGAGCTAACGGGGCGTAATTTTATTTTAATCATTTCCTCCCAAACATCTGGCCTGGTAACTGCCTACTACTGCCTGTCCGCCTCTGGAGGAAGCTAACGGAGCATGTGGCTATAATATAAACGAATAAGGAGAATTTTACAATCGATTATTCTAACAGACCTACTATTTTGATTTGCGTCGAAAATTTGTTAATTTTCGACGCGATTTTTGCTTCTTGGATTACCAAGAAAAAATCGGGCTGGCGCCGGGCACAAATAAAAAAACGGTGAAAGCCGTTTTTTTTATTGGTGCCCGGGGTGGGACTCGAACCCACAAGGTCTTACGACCAAGAGATTTTAAGTCTCTCGTGTATACCATTCCACCACCCGGGCTTAAATTGTAAATTACTCACTTTTTACAAGATCTCAACTACTGCGTCCGCCTTCGCTATCTCCTCCGCACGAGGCTTCGAAGATCAAAGAAAGTTACGGCGGGACACTCGATTTTGCAAGCCAAGCTTGGGCAAAATCGGTGGAGGCACGGGGGAGAATTGAACTCCCGTATAAGAGTTTTGTCCCCTTGCGGGGGATCTCTCCGTAGGGAGACAGACCTCATGTCTCCCTTTGAGGCGTGGGCGGGAATCGAACCCGCGCATCGCGGTTTTGCAGACCGTAGCGTTACCACTTCGCCACCACGCCTTATTGGCAATACTTTCTTCGCAATCGTTCTTTTTGTTGCCCAGTCTTTAAGAACATCTCATTCTTACATGCTTCGCTTCTAGTTTCAAATTCTATTACTTCCATTAGGACCCATGGGCGACAGGCCTTCGTCGATTTAACTTTTCCCAAATTATGTAGCCTTAGTCTCTTGTCTGTATTTTCAGTACTGCCGACATAAATATCATTGTTGAATGAACTTTTTAACACATAGGTGTAGTACATAATTGGTTCCCTTTAGGGGTCTCCCGTATGGGGGCCTTACCACTTGTCATACCTTCGGTAGATCTCCCGTAGGGATGAGCTACCGTGTCTTGATTATTTGTCACCCAATCTCAACTCGTCCGCTCGCTTAACTTCCTCGACCAAGCGCCGGCCCTTCTCGATCAAGTCTAACTCAACTTCGAGTAAAGGTAAATTCTGAATTCGGCTATGGTCGCGAATAAAAGCCCGTAGATCGCTACGATGGACCCGGGCGAATTGGAGGGCTTCAGTTTCAAATTTTTCCGGCAAGACACTCAAGAGGACTGTGACTTTTTTGCCGTCCCGACTGGGCAAACAATTAGTCACGGTCAGTAGCGATTTGCCGTTGTTACTTTGTTGAAAATAACGAGCGGACAACTCGCGGATCAAGGAGAGTGTTTTTTGCTGGTGGAGATCCATTTTATTTGGTCACTAGTTCAAAAACTTCAATCACATCACCAGGCATGATTTCAAATTTGGAATCAATCTCGGCTCCAAACTGAGTATTTTCCAGAGCTTCAGCCACTTTTTGTTTTTGTTGTTGGAGATCAATAATCCGACCCCGACCGATTTCTGTTTCTCGGCGCCAGATTTTAACTTGTTTGTTTTTACTGATTCGGCCTTCGGTGACGTTGGCCCCAATCACTTGTTTGTCTTTGCGGCGACTGAAAGTTTTAAGAATTTTGGCTTTGCCGACCGTTTCTTCACTAGTCACTTTTGGGGCGCGGTCTAAAAGTTCGGCTTCCAACCACTCGGTCAATTTGTAAATAATATCAGCTGTTTCGATTTTGGCTCCATATTTTTCCGCTTGATCGATTGCTCCGCGTTCAGCTTTAACTTTAAAACCCAGCACAATTCCTTTTTCACTTCCAGCCAAAGCGTTGACGTCATTTTCAGTGATGGTTCCAATTCCGGTGCCGACTATTTTCAAGCACAAGCGTTCTATTTTTATTTTCAACACTTCTTTTTTAACCGCTTCCAAAGTGCCAGCGACGTCCGCTTTTAAGACGAGAGGGATAATTAGACCCTCGGTTTTTTCCGTGACATTTTCTGATTGGTCTTTAGTTTGGCTTACCACAAAACAGTCAGCGCTAGCCTCAGCTCCTTTTTTATCGGCACAGGTATGGAATTCCGCTCCAACGCGAGGCTGGAGATTGAAACCATGAACTTTGACTGGGGCCGAAAAGCTTAAAGTTTTTTCCGTTTGACCGAGAAAGTTTTCCAGTTTTTTAACTTTAGCCGCTTGGCCGTCGATAATGACATAATCACCGGTCTTGAGGGTGCCGTTTTTAATTAAGAGGGTGGCTGTAATGCCAACTCGTTGGTCTAAACTGGTCTCGAGGACAAAGCCGGAAGCGGGTAAACTTCGGTCACCTTTCAATTCTTCCAATTCAGCCACCAAAAGCATCAAGGTTAATAATTCGTCGACACCTTGGCCGGTTTTGGCTGAAATTGGAGCCCAGGGGATATCCCCGCCGTAACCTTCCAAAAGAATTTCTTTTTCCGCCAGAGTTTGTTTAACGAGGTCGACATTGGCATTAGGCTTGTCGATTTTATTGATGGCGACAATAAAGGGCCGACCGGCGGTCTTGATGGCATTATAAGCTTCGATCGTCTGGGCTTTCACCCCTTCTTCAGCTGAGACAATTAAGACGGCAATATCACAAATGACGGCACTACGTTCGCGCATAGTCTCAAAAGCGGCGTGACCGGGAGTGTCGAGGAAGGTGATTTTTTTGGCTTGGCCATGCGCGTCTTGATGAACAACCTCATAAGCGCTGGTGTGCTGGGTGATACCACCAGCTTCCGAATCGACAATATTGGTATGACGAATATAGTCTAAAAGTTTGGATTTGCCATGATC
>CAYHUF010000073.1:0-2982 GCA_964359775.1 uncultured Candidatus Saccharibacteria bacterium | reverse complement strand
CACTACTTCGTTGGGGTCATATTGATTGCCTTCCGTAAGTCGGCAAAAGTGCCACCGACTTTTTTGCCGGGATTAAAGATATTAGTCGGATCAAAGATGGCTTTGGTTTTTTTGAATAAATCAGCCACAGCTGGACCAAACATTTGCGGTAAATAAGGGGTGCGAATAATACCATCATTATGTTCGGCCGAAATCGAGCCATGATACTTAAGGACCAAGTCATAAACTTTTTGAGACAAATCCACAATTACATCGGCCGACAAGGGATTGGCCAGGTCCATCAAAGGAATGATATGGAAATTACCATTACCGGGATGGCCGGCAATCGTATAAACCAATTTATAGTCATCAATTAATTTCTGGACTTGAGGTAAAAACTCCGGTAAAAATTCCGGCTTAACAATAATATCATCAATAAATGGTGCGGTCCGCTTGCCCCGAGTATGTTTGCGCAACAGATTAAAACTCTCTCGACGAATGCGCCAATATTTTTCCGCTTCCTGGCTATTTTTAGCCAGCCGAACCGGATAATTAAATTTTTGCAGGTGTTGTTGGAGATCTAGCAATTTAGTTTGGATTTCTTCTCTGGTGTGGCCGGTAAATTCAACCATCAAAATCAGTTTCGGCAATTTTCGACTAATTAAAACCAACCAAGCTTCGGGCAAAAACTGCCAACCCAATTTGAGAGCATGCCAGAAACCCATTTGCTTGAAAAAATCAGGAAAAAATTTGACCGCCAAATCTAGACTATAGTCATCATAAGATTCTAGCGAGTCAGGTCCAAAGGGTAAAATTTCATTAATCATTTCGCTCAAGTGGCTAAGCTCCGGTAGAAAAACCACCAACATATTAGAAAAAGGCTCGACCGGGACTAATTTAAAAGTAATCTCCGTCACTAAACCTAAGGTCCCTTGCGAACCGACAATCAACCGACACAAGTCAAAAATTCCCGTTTCTTTATTGTAAATATTCCACAGATAATAGCCGGAAGAATTTTTGGAGACGGCTGGTTTAGCTGTCATAATTTCGTCATAGTACTCGTCCAGTAATTTTTTTAAGGAGCGATAAACTTCACCCTCAAAATCGCTTTGAGCGATTTTGAGGGTGAGCTCTTCCCCCGTCAAAGGTTTAACCAAATATTCATTAGCATCACTAAAAACCACTTTCAACGATTCGAGGTGATTTTCGGTTTTACCATACTTGAGACTTTTTTCTCCGCCACTATTATTGGAAACCATCCCTCCAACAGCGCACAATTCTCGAGAGGCTGGATAAGTCGGCATAATCGCCCGCTGGGCCAAAGTCGCTTTTTCAAAATCTCGATAAAAACAGCCTGGCTCAACGGTGGCCAGAGTGGAGCTGACATTTTTAATTTTGTTTAAATAGCGAGTGAAATCAACAATAATTGAAGCATTGATCGCTCCGCCTGACATATCCGTCCCGGCCGAGCGAGCGGTCAAAGATAGGGTCGAATCCTCGACTCGATGCTGATTAACCCAAGCCACCAAGTATTTGACATCAGCCACCTCTCGCGGAAAAACTACCAACTTAGGTTTGATTTCAAACAAACTGGCATCGTGGGAATAAACAGCTAAGGTTGCAGAAGAAAAATCCAAATCACCTTTGAAATCAGGTTTTAAGCTGGCAAAAATCGATTCAGACATAAAATATCAATTAAACTCGAGAATAACGTCGGATAGCCAGATAAGAAGCCACGAAACCTAAAGCCAAACCGGAAATCAAAAGGGTTAGGAAAATAGTTGGGAAATTGGAAATATAGTAAGACACCAGATCAATCCCCCCAAACACATTAATAGTGGTTGTTTTTACCCAAGCGGCACTAGGATAAAGCCCAAATAAAGCCAAGAGAGTCCCCAGAAAACCGGCCGCCAAACCTTCCACCAAGAAAGGCCCTTTGACATAAATATTCCCTGCTCCCACCAAACGCATAACCGAAATTTCTTCTCGGGAAATATAGATGGCTAAAGTAATTGTGTTAAAAGTGGCAAAAACCGCCAAACAAATCATAACGGTGCTGATCACCAAACCGACTCTTTTAATCAAAGAAATAATCCGACTCAAGCGGTCGACGATATCTTTTTTGAAACTGATTTGGTCAATAATCGAACGATTGACCGACAAGGAACCGTTATCGTTATTTAGAAAATTGGCAATGCTTTCATACTGAGACGGATCGGCGGCCCGAATATTAATTCTCGCCCCAAACGGATTACCAACTTCATCCAATGACTGAAGAAGGAGGGCATTATCTTGATGACGTTGTTTGAAAGATTCGTATTCTTCTTCACTGGTAACGATGGCAATCTCTTTGACTTCTGGCAGAGCCTCGAGCGATTTTTTAATGGTATTGATTTCTTCGCTGGTAGCTATCGGTTTGAAAGAAACGCTAATATCAACTTTAGTCTTAACTTCATCAATAATACCGTTCAAGAAAGCCGAGCCAATGATCAGGGCCCCGATAGTGTAGAGCGAAACCGTAATAGCTAAAACCGAAGCCAGGGAAACCAAGCCGTTACGCCAAAAATTGACGAAACCGGAACGCAGAATTCGCTTGAGATTAATCCAAATCATTGTATTTTGTGTTTTTTATCATCACTCTTAATTCGCCCTTGCTCAATTTCAATCACTCGTTTATTGATTTTTTCAATCACTTTCGGATTATGAGTGGTCAGAATAATTGTCGTGCCTAAATCATTAATCTTTTTCAAGATTTCAATTACTTCAGCGGCATTATCCGGGTCGAGACTACCAGTCGGTTCATCAGCAATCAAAAGATCTGGCTGATTGATAATCGCCCTAGCAATGGCCACCCGCTGGCGTTCCCCGCCGGATAATTCATGAGGAAAATGCCAAATTCGGTCACCCAAACCAACAATATCCAAAACATGTGGGACGTCATTTTTAATATCCGCTTCATCTCGCCCAGCCACCTCCATAGCAAAAGCAATATTTTCGTAAGCA
>CAYHUF010000072.1:0-3296 GCA_964359775.1 uncultured Candidatus Saccharibacteria bacterium | reverse complement strand
ATTGGGGATAACTTCAAACTGATTTTAAAGCCCCGGTCTTTTCCACCCAGCGGGCCAACAAGGTCAGAGCGGCTGCAACGGCATCATATTCGTCATCGAGAGCCCGGCTTGCTGGCAATTTCAAGAGCTGGCGCACCAGTGACATAACTTGTTTTTTGTCAGCTTGGCCATAGCCGGTCAGACAAGATTTTATTTCCAAGGGAGTAAAATCAAAAACTGGCAAATGGTTTTGGCCGGCCAAGTAGAGAATCATCCCTCGGACTTCAGCCACGCGCATGGCGGTTTTTTGATTGACGCTGATAAACAGGCTTTCCAGCGAGATGGCCTCCGGCTGATATTTTTTAATAATTTTTTCTAAAGCTTGGCCGAGGGTGAGTAAGCGCTGTTCAAAAGGAGCTTTGGCTTCCGAGCCTAAACAAGTGGAAAAAACCAAAGCCTCGCCGGTTTTGGTTTTATCGACAATAGCTACACCCAGTCGATCGTAACCCGGGTCAATCCCTAGGACTCTAATTTTATTCGACATTGGTGATGATGTTTTTGACGTCATCATGATCTTCTAGTTTCTCAATTATTTCAGCTAATTTGATTTGGTCTTCTGGTGAGAGGGGGACCAGAGTTTGAGCTTTCAGCTGGCCGGCTTCTTTGGCAAAAGCCCATAAGGCTGAACCGCTGGCCTCGAGACTTAAACCAAATTCAGACAGGAGATGTTTAATTTCCGGAGTGGTGCGATTTTTATTGTCAGTCAGAGCTTCAATGATAATCGCCACCCCGCCCGGGCCATAGGCTTCATAAACCAATTCTTCATAAGATTCGGCCCCGGCCCCCGAGGCTTTCTCCACTGCTCGGGTAATATTATCGGCCGGCATATTGGCATCTTTGGCCCGGCTGATGACTCCTTTGAGCCCAGGGTCACTGAGATCACCCTTGGCTCGCTTGGCTTCAATACTAATCGCTCGGACCAACATCGAAAAAAGCTTGGAGCGCTTGGCATCGGTAGCGCCTTTTTTCTGCTTAATTTGAGACCATTTGTTGTGACCGGACATAGGAAATTGAAAATTGAAAGTGAAAAATGAAAAATTACAATTAAAACATAAATAATTAACTAATTTTACAATTTTAATCTGTCATTTTCCATTTTGATTTTTACATTTTTAATTTCGGCTGCTTGTCAGCCGGCTGGTCAAAACCCAGGTGCTCATAAGCTCGCGGGGTAACCATTCGACCGCGCGGGGTGCGTTCAAGTAGGCCGACTTGGATTAAATAGGGTTCCGAGACATCTTCAATCGTGGCGTCTTCTTCGGATAGGGCGGTGGCGATGGTATTGAGGCCGACCGGGCCGCCGGCAAATTTTTGAATAATCAATTCTAAAATTTGCCGATCAGTGGCATTTAGTCCCAATTCATCAATCCCTAGCAGGGCCAGAGCTTGTTTAACATTTTTCAGACCAATCACTTCCCGCGAGACTTGAGCATAATCACGACAGCGCTTGAGGAGATGGTTGGCAATCCGGGGAGTGAAGCGGGAGCGGCGAGCGATTTCTTGAGCGGCTTCTTGATCAATCTCGATACCCAAAATTTTAGCCGAGCGAGTAATGATTTCTCTAATTTCTTCTTCGTTATAAAATTCCAACCGAAAAGTCCCGCCGGAAAAACGTGACCGCAAGGGTGAGGAAATCATGGCCACTCGGGTGGTGGCGGCAATCAAAGTGAAAGGGGGGAGCTCGAGTTGGATGACTCTAGCTCCTGGCCCTTTGCCAATAATAATATTAAGGGAGCCGGATTCCATAGCTGGGTAGAGAACTTCCTCAATCATTTTATTGAGGCGATGGACTTCATCGATGAACAAGATGTCGCCGGCCGATAAATTTGTTAAGATAGAAGCCAGGTCCCCAACTTTTTCAATCGCTGGGCCGGAGGTGACTTTGATTTGCGCCCCCAATTCTTTTGCGATAAGATAAGCCATTGTTGTTTTACCTAAACCGGGCGGGCCGTAAAAAAGCAGGTGTTCTGGTGGGTGAGATCGTTCCTTGGCCGCCGTCAAGAGGATTTTCAGGTTGTCTTTAATGGGTTTTTGACCCACGTATTCAGCCCAAATCTCTGGACGTAGAGATTTGTCGAGGAAAATATCGTTCCCGGGACTGTCCGGGGCGCTGTCTTTAGTTGCCAGATTGCCTCTTGACATTTATTTTGGTTTATGCTAAGCTATTGGTCAGAATAATCAAGCTCATAAACCTCTAAGCAATTAGATCGCAAGGTCTAACGGGTTTTTCAAAAAGGACGTAATGGCCCTCTACCTCGTAGTAGAGAACGCTGTATCTATCCTTTAAGATTTTCCTAACTTAAGTAGCACTACCTAAGGGATTGCTTAGAGGTTTATGGTCTTGATTGGCAAGGTTCAAATCTAGCTAATCTTTCATTGTCCGTCGTTAGCCAGTTGGCGAAGGCGGATCTCCGGTCGCCGTCCGCCAGCTGGCGGACGACCGCTTAAATTATCTCAGCTGTCAGATCAATCACTCGCCTCAATTCTTCAAGTGAGGTTCGGCCATTGAGGACTTTCAGAATGCCATCTTGGCGCATGTCGAGGATGCCTTGAGGAATGGCGGCTCGACGGATTTCTTTTTCATCCGGATTTTCAGTCGTAATTTTTGCCACAGCTTCGTCCATTAAAATTGCTTCAAAAATTCCCTCCCGACCCTTGTAACCACTGCCGTTACAGGCGAGACAGCCAACTGCTTCAAAAATTTGACCAATGACCGGCGCCACAATATCTTGGCGTTTTAATTTTATCGATTCAGTGACTTCGGTCAAAAGAGCTTTTTCTTCGGCGGTCAGCTCGACCGATTTTTTACAGGCCGGACAGAGTTTCCGTACTAAACGTTGGGCAATGGCGATTGTTAGGGCCGAGCTGATGATTTTGGGATTGACCCCTAAATCGATTAAGCGGGGAATAGTACCGGCGGCGTTATTGGTGTGGATGGTTGAGAAAACCAAGTGGCCGGTCAAAGAAGAATTGATGGCGATTTTGGCTGTTTCGCCGTCGCGAATTTCTCCGACCATAATAATGTCGGGATCTTGACGCAAGGCGCTACGCAAGCCGGACAAGAAGGTATATTTTTTTTCGCGATTGACTTGAGTTTGATTGATACCTTTAAGGTGGTATTCAATCGGGTCTTCGATGGTGATAATTTTGGAACCGGTTAGGTTGATTCGGCGCAAGAAAGCGTAAAGGGTAGTGGTTTTACCGGAGCCGGTCGGGCCAGTCAGAAGGATTAGACCATTTGGCTTAACAATTTCTTT
>CAYHUF010000071.1:0-3317 GCA_964359775.1 uncultured Candidatus Saccharibacteria bacterium | reverse complement strand
GGGGCGGTCCCCATTGAAAACAAGCTAGAGTCAAATCTAGAGAAAGGAGTTTGATTGTGGTTATCATTGAAAATCGTTATCGGACAGTCTGCCAAAAGTGGGAATCCTTGTAGCGGATCTTCAACTTTCTGTTTCGCGGTTTGCTTCGGCAACATCGCCTAGTCGAGGTGCAGTGTACTTCTTTTTTAGATGAAGTAAACTCTCTCGAAGAATTGTCGGTTGTTCCCCCGACATATCAAGACTGGAATTCAGTCTTGAAATCCTTAGGAGCACATGATCATAGGGACATTTTAACTATGATTAATCTGTCTCCAGAAAGGCGGTTGCCGATACCGAAAGAGAATCTCGATAATTTTATTGATTTTTGTCGGGACCTCAATCAAAAATTTCGCGAGATGGAGTTGGATTTTGCCGTGGTCTTGGTCTCACGTTGGGTTACTCCAACAGCAGACCAGCCATTGTCGTTTTTTCTTGAGTTCCGTCGAGTGAGGAGATTTTGATCACTGCCCCCATCAACCCCACGCGTTTACGCGCGGGGTTGATGGGGGAATTTTGTTTTTTTGACTTCTATCCATGTTTATGCAATAATCTCCCTTGAGCCAGAGACAGTAGGCCGCTCGTTCAAAAGAGCAGAAGTCCTACCGAGGGTCGATCTCGAACGGCTTTTAGTCGTTTTTTCGTTTCTGGTCCATTTTCGCAAGAAATGGTTACCAGAAACAGAATCCGCCTTGGGCGGATGAAGCAAGGTTTGTCTGTTGTAAAAATTATGCCAATTACCAAAAATAAGAAAACTGAAGTTATCGCCAAGGTTCGGGATATCGCCGATAAGGCCAAGTCCTTGGTCTTCGTTAATTTCCACGGTTTGACCGTCGCCAAGACGGCTGAACTCCGTCGCCTCTTGCGTGAGCAGGGAGTCGGTTACCTCGTCGCCAAAAAGACGCTGTTGCGTCTAGCTTTGGCTGAGAAAAAATATACCGATACGATGCCGGAATTAGGGGGCGAAATTGCCCTGGCTTATTCCGAGGATCTCTTGGCTCCGGCCCGCGAAGTTTATGCGTTTCAGAAGAAGAACGCTGACTTTGTGAAGTTGGTGGGAGGAGTGTTTGAAGGTCGTTTTGTGGACGCCACTTATGTGACGGCCCTGGCGACAATCCCAAGTCGAGAAGTCTTGCTTGGCCAGTTTGTTAATGTCATCAATTCGCCGATTGCCGGTTTCGTGATGGCCCTAGATGCCATTGCCAAGAAAAAAGAAACAACGGCATAAATCAGAAATTTTAATTTCTGAATTCGAAACGGGTTTAAGATTTAAGATTTGAAATTATAAAATTATAATTATTAAAATTATGGAAGAAGAAAAAAAAGAGGTAACAGTGCCAGCCAAGTTTAAAGCTTTGGTCGAGCAAATCGACACCATGAGCGTGCTCGAATTGCATGAATTAGTGAAGCTGTTGGAAGAGAAGTTTGGGGTGTCTGCCCAGGCCGTCATGGTCTCTGGTGGTGGAACAGGTCCTGCTGAAGTGGCGGAAGAAAAAGATTCCTTTAATGTGGAATTGACTTCGGCCGGTGAGCAGAAAGTTCAGGTGATCAAAGCTATCAAAGAGGCTTTGGGTCTCGGCTTGAAGGAAGCCAAGGATTTCACTGACGCTGTTCCGGCTATGCTGAAAGAGGGGATGAAGAAGGATGAGGCCGAAGCCTTGAAGAAGGCGATTGAAGCCGCTGGTGGGGCTGTGACCATTAAATAATTCTTAAAATTACAGCAGGAAAAACCGGGCCAGTCACTAGCAAGTGACTGGCCCGGTCTGCGTTGACCCGCCAGAGACCCCTTGCTATGATAGGGCCACTATGGAAATTCTCAGTAAAATCTTCGGTTCGGCTGCCCGGGTCAAAATCCTTCGTTTGTTTTTGTTTAGTCCTCAACAAACCTATGGCACTGACGAAGTGGTCAAAAAATCTCGAGTAACCAAGCCGGAAGCCAAGCGGGAATTGGTCCACCTGGCCAACGCTCATTTTTTGAAAGAAAAAAAGCTTTTGACTAAAAAAGGGACGGTCTCCCAAAAACGCCAATACCAGCTTCTAAGTGAGTTTCCCTACAGTGTTAATTTGCGGGATCTTTTTAACGCTGATTTTTTCAATAACCGAAAATTAATCGCTAATCGCTTCAAACATTGCGGTCGAATTCGTTTGTTGATTTTATCCGGGGCCTTTCTTCATCGGGTCAACGCTCCGGCCGATTTGGTGATTGCCGGTGATGATCTCAAAAAAACACTCATTGATCAGACCGTTAAAAATATCGAAGCAGAAACCGGCCGAGAATTAACCTATGCGGTTTTTGATACTAGTGACTTTCTCTATCGCTTCCATTCCAGTGACCGCTTTATTCGGGATATTTTTGAGTCCGAACACGAGCGCCTGATTGACAAAATCGGCTTGGATAAGTAAAGTTAGTCTGAGAGGATATCCACACTCATCTGGTCGGGGTCTTAAAAGTTTATTTCATTGGTGGTATAATCTAACTTAGATAATTTAATAGCTAAGTGGGTTTTTGGTCGACTAAAAGCCCAAGTTTTATCAGTTTTATTGTTCATAATTAATCAAAATATGTTATTTCAGACTTGGAGCCAAGTCCTGACGGCCTCTTTTCAGGGCCTCTGGTTGGCTGTCGTAAAATTTGTCCCAGGCGTTTTTGTTTCGATTGTCCTCTTTATTATTGGTTGGGTGGCTGGCGAAACTGTTGGCCATTGGGTAGCCCAATTGGTTCGATCTTTGAAGGTCGACCGCGCTCTCGAAAGTATTGGTCTCAAAGACTTGGCTGAACGAGCCGGTTACCGTTTGGATTCCGGTAAATTTATCGGTTTCTTGGTTAAGTGGTTTGTCATTATCGCTTTCTTGATGGCGGCTTTGGAAGTCCTTGGCCTCAATCAGATTAACGTCTTCTTGCAGACGGTGGTTCTGTCCTACCTCTTGAATGTTGTTGTCTCTATTTTGATCTTTATCGTGGGTGTTGTTTTGGCTCAAGCTTTGCAGAAAATTGTTGTTGCTTCTGCCCGAGCTGCCGACATCTCCCAAGCCGGAGCTTTTGGAGCGATCACCAAGTGGTCAATCATCGTCTTTACTTTCATTATCGTGATTGGTCAGTTGGGAATTAAGGATAATTACTTCCAGATTCTCTTTACCGGAGTGGTGGCTGCTTTGGCTATCGCCGCCGGTCTAGCTTTCGGTCTTGGTGGCAAGGATGCTGCCGGCCGATTGGTGGGCAAGTTGGAAGATGAAATGAAATAGTCTAAAGTCTTGATTTTGCAAGCTAAAACCCGCCCGGG
>CAYHUF010000070.1:0-3378 GCA_964359775.1 uncultured Candidatus Saccharibacteria bacterium | reverse complement strand
ACTGGAGATAACTGTTTCTGGCCGAGCTTGGACGATGAAGAGCTCTCCGCTTTTACCATCTTTGGCCCACTCAATATCCATCGGCTGATAATGACCGTCCTTGGCCGAAAAATAATCTTCAATCGAAACCACCCAGCGAGCCAATTTTTCGATTTCCGCATCGGTCAGGGTGTAGCGGGCCGAATCAGCCGGGTGGACTTTGACTTTGGTCGTCCCCTTGCGACCATAAATTAATTTCACTTCTTTAGGACCGAGAGTTTTCGATAAAATCGGCTTGGCGCCACTTTTCAGACTCGGTTTAAAAACGACATATTCATCTGGGGTAACCATGCCTTTGACCACCATTTCCCCCAGACCGTAGGAAGCGTTGATCACTACCACTTTATTGAAACCAGTTTCGGTATCAATCGAGAAAGCCACACCGGAAGCACCTAAATCGGACCGGACCATTTTTTGAACCCCGACAGACAGAGCAATATCAAAATGAGAAAAACCTTTGTCCACTCGGTAAGAAATGGCGCGGTTGGTAAAGAGCGAAGAAATACATTCCTTGACTGCCTGAAGCAAGGCCTTATCCCCAACAATATTCAAATAAGTTTCCTGTTGACCGGCAAAGGAGGCTCCCGGCAAGTCTTCGGCCGTGGCCGAGGAGCGGACCGCCACATCGGGATTGGCCTGATTTAATTTCTGACCAAGCTCGGCATAGGCTTTAGTCACCGCTTGTTTGAGATCAGTTGGTAATTCCGCTTTCAAAATCAAACGACGGACAATCTCTCCCCGCTTGGCCAAATCTTTGAGATTAGTGGTGTCGAGTCCATCGAGGGCGGACCTGATTCCATCCTTCAAACCGGTTTTTTCCAGAAAATAGCGATAGGCATACGCCGTGATGGCGAAACCATCCGGCACGGCCACGCCAAGTTCTGTCAAATTAGAAAACATTTCGCCCAAAGCGGCGTTTTTACCACCGACCAGCGGTACATCCGAGATAGCTAAACCGTCGAACCATAAAATAAACTCTTTGCTTTTATCCATAAAATAATTTTTAACAGAATATTAAAATAAGCGCTTAAATTATACTCTTTTGACTAATTTTTAGCTAACCCTTGACTAAATTACCAATTTGGTTTAATGTCTGACTAGATACGGCGTTGATGTTGGGTCCCTACCTTCCGTCGACGTCGGTTTCGAATAGCTATTCGCTGCGGTCGCGCGGGGTCGGGGGTGCTTCACCACTCCCGACCCAACAAATTACCTCCTCGTTCAAGCCAGCCTTGAGACGAGGATTTTTCTTTACTCAAAATTTCAGCGACTTTTAAGGGCAAAAATCAGATCCGAAACATTGGCCCCGGTCGGGCCAATTTTCAAATAATCCCCCGTTTGGGCAAAAAAATGAGCTGAATTATTATCGGCCAATTCGGTCGAGATGGATAGGCCCAGGACTTTGGCTTCAGCCAAAGTCCTGGCGTCCCCCAGTGCCCCACCGTGAGGGCCATTATCGTGGCCATCGGTAGCTAGTGATAAAATCAGTTCGTCCGCTTTTAAATGTTCCAAAGCCGACAAAACCAATTCCTGATTGCGACCGCCCTGGCCTTGGCCCAAAACTTTGACCGTCGTTTCCCCTCCATATAAAAGCACGGTGCCTGGCGGGGAATGATGTAAAACTTGGAGAATAGTCTGGCTGATCACTCGCGCTTCACCAAATAATTTGGTATCGCAAATCACCGGTCGTAAGCCAAGAGCCTTGGCCTCACCTGCCACCGCCTCGAGAGCCACTTGGTTGGACACCACAATCACATTACGCGTTCGAGTAAAATTTTTTTCGTGTTTAGGACTTTCAATTAGAAATTTAGCCGGTAACTTTAGCCGGGTCCGCAATTGATATTTATCTAAAATGAAATCCGCATGGAAAATGGTGGTGGCGTCAAAAACTGTCGGACCGGACGCGACAAAGCCCGGATCATTACCCGGCACATCGGAAAAAATCAAAGTCACCGCTTGGGCCGGGTAAGCGTAATCAGCCAGCCAGCCCCCCCGAGCTAAAGACAAGTGCTTCCTAACGGTATTGATTTCTTGAATGGTCGCTCCCAGTTTGGTCAATTCGGCAAACAGATTTTGTTCTAATTTAAGATCATGGTGTTTGGGCTGACAGAGCAAAGTTGAACCGCCGCCGGAGATAACAAAAATAACCAAATCATCGGAACGCAAATCTTTCAGGAAAGCGATGATTTCGGCCGTAGCCACGATATTGCGTTCACTGGGCTTGGGATGATCACCTTGAAAATAACGGAACAAGTGCTCCGTTTGGGGCGCCGGTTCCAATCCTAGGACAATACCCCCGCTTAAAAACGAACCCAAAATTTGCTCCAGTTCGGTGGCAGCACTTAAGGCACATTTACCAATCGCCACTAAAACCACCCGCCGGAAATTTTTTAAATCATAAGTTTGGCCAGCTAGGCTTAAATTTTGACCTGATACTCGAGCCACTCGTTTAATAGCGGTCGAGGTGGAAATAGCCTCCAAAACTACTTCCACCAAACGCAGAGCTTGCCGGCGTAATGGTGTTTTAGCCAAGAGACTGGAATTTTTAAGCCAGAGATGAGTAGCGGGCATTTAAAAAAAGATTGATTTGAGACGTAAAATAATAGCGGTCGCAACAACAATGGCTAAAAAAATTAACGATAGGATGCCTTTAGTATTTTTATCCATATTATTCCAAAGCTCTAGCGACGGCCCGAAATTCAGGCCGTCTGAGAACTTTCGACTATTTAGCCACTTTGACTAGAGTTGAGATCAAATACAAACCAGCCAAACCGATTAAAACATAGACTAAGCTAGTTAGGCCGGAAGTGTAACCAAAAATAGCTTTGACTAAATCGAAATCTAAAGCTCCGACCAGGCCCCAATTAATTCCCCCGATAATCGAGAGAATCATGGCGACCCAATCCAAACCGTTTAATTTTGACATAGTGGTTTAGTATTAAGATTAATAGGACGACCTTTGAGGCTTATTTTACCACAAAAGCCCTTAGTAGTGGAAGACTGGGGGCTTTCAATATGATAAACTGAAAAAACATTGGTTTACAAGATTTTAAATTTTAAACATCCATGGATAAAAAAATCATTATTGTTTTAGTCATTGTCGTTTTACTTATTGCTAGTCTCGCTCTTTTTAAATCTCTTCAATCACCAGCGACCAGTGATAATTTAAATGAGCCTCTCCTGCCTATTCCCGATCAGGTCGCGACCACCAGTATCGAATCTAAAACTCTAAAAGAGACGGGGGAAGAAAAAGATTTTACGATTTTTGGCACCAGCTTTGCTTTTGAGCCAAATAAAATCGAAGTCAGCCAAGGCGACCGAGTAAAAATTACTTTTAAG
>CAYHUF010000069.1:1420-3457 GCA_964359775.1 uncultured Candidatus Saccharibacteria bacterium | reverse complement strand
CGTAAGGCATGGAACCAGATTCAAACCAGCAATCAAAGACCTCCGGCACGCGGGCCATCTCGCCACCGCAAGCACAAGGCAATTTAACTTCATCAATATAGGGTCGGTGAAAATCTAAATCGAAGTCCAAATTATGGGGGTAGGGTTTAAATTGAAGCTGGCGAATTTCAGCGTTAGTTAAAACAGAATTTTGCCAGTGAGGACTGGAGAGAAGCTCTCGATTAGCCAATCCCTCGGACGCCAATAACATTAATCGCAATGGTAGACCGTGACTGACGATTAAAATATTTTTACCGACATACCGTTGTTCCAGTTCAAATAGCAAACTCATCACCCGCGCCCGAATAGCAACTAAAGTTTCCCGGCGGGAGTCATTTTTGAGTGCTTCGGTTTGATACTCTAACCAAGTCAGGCCATCTAAATTACCAGGATCGGCTTCTTGTAAACATTTATCAAAAATTAGGCTCTCGGCCGGCAAATCGAGGGATTGAGCTAAAATTTCCGCCGTCTCTCTCGTTCGTCGAAAAGGTGAGGAAATGATGAGATCGATTTTTGATTGAGCTAAAATTTGAGAAGCTTGCTGAACTTGTTTTTGGCCAAGTTCTGTTAAACCATCTTCAGCTTCAGTTTTAAAACTAATTTTATCAGTTAGATTACCGGTTGTTTCGCCATGGCGCATTACTTGATAGGAATTTTTAGCCGGCTGATTAAGAGTCTGCAAATCCGCCAATGAGCCCATCACTGCCAATTTTTGACAGTCCGGACAGCGCCAGACCGGCAGAGGCGCGCCCCAGAAACGCGAACGGGAAATAGCCCAATCGCGAGCCCCTTCCAACCACTTGCCAAAACGGCCATTTTTAATATGTTCCGGCACCCAAGTGATTCCCTGATTAGCGGCGATCAGTTTATCTCTCAAATCGGTCACTTTTACAAACCAAGAAGATGAAGCGTAGTTTAGGAGCGGAGTATCACAACGCCAACAGTGCGGATAAGAGTGAATGATTTTTTCTTTGGCCAAAAACGCTCCCTTAGCGGCAAGAAGCTTTATGATTTCAATATCAGCCACCTGGGGATTTTCAATCGGTTTGACCGACTGGCCCGCCAAATCAGTCACCTCCGACTTGAAAGTGCCGTCCATTTTGACGTGCTGGATGAAGGGTAGATTATTGGCCTGGCCCAATTTCAAATCGTCTTCGCCAAAAGCCGGGGCGATATGAACAATCCCTGTCCCATCATCAGTAGTAACAAAATCGGCTCCATAAACTTTCCAGCCATTATCCCAAGACGCGGACTCACGCGGACTTAACGCGGACCGACGCTGTAATTCTTTTTCATCCGGTTTTGAGTAGTAATCGAATACCGGTTCGTAAGATAGGCCAATTAAATCTGAACCCTTGAATGTCTCAATAACATAAGCATGCGTTCCTTCAGCCAAAGGAAAGCCCAATACAAGGCGTTCTTTAGCAACAATATATGTTTCTGACAATTCTTTTTCCGAAGAATCTTTTATTTTAACTTTTACATAATCAATATCTGGGCCTACTGCCAAAGCCACATTCCCGGGCAAGGTCCACGGAGTGGTTGTCCAAGCCACGAGATAAGTATTAGCTTCGTCGGCTAATTTAAATTTAACAAAAACTGAAATGTCAGTAATATCTTTGTAGCCCTGATTAACTTCAAAATTAGCCAAAGTCGTCTCGCAACGCGGGCAAATCTGCATTGACTTATAACCTTCGTAAATCAAACCTCGATCGTAAAGAGTTTTAAAAATCCACCAAACGCTTTCCGAATAAGAGGCATCGAGACTACGGTAATCATCTTCCATATCGACAAAGCGTCCCAAGCGCGGAATAATTTTTTTCCAATCATCAGTAAAACGCAAGACGCTTTTTCGAGCTTGCTCGTTAAAATTACCAATCCCGTAAGCTTCAATCTCTTTTTTATGATTTAAATTAAGTTCTTTCTCAACCAAATTCTCCAACGGCAAGCCATGACACTCCCAGCCCCAACGCCGACGAACATGAAAACCCTGCATGG
>CAYHUF010000069.1:0-1410 GCA_964359775.1 uncultured Candidatus Saccharibacteria bacterium | reverse complement strand
GGTTTTGTAGCGAGGAATGACATCCTTGATCGTCCCAGCCAAAATATGGCCATAATGCGGAAGTCCGGTAGCAAAAGGTGGTCCATCATAAAAGACGAATTCTCCTTTGGGGCTCGTCTTGCTTAGACTTTGTTCAAAGATTTTTTCGGCCTGCCAAAAAGCTAAAATTTCCTCTTCCCGGAGGGCCTGGGCCGATTTTTTAGGTTCATCCATAAGTTTCAATTTAGCCTATTTTGAGGCCCGTCGCAAATGATTCAAGACCAAAAAAACTACATCCGCTCAGGAGCCGAGATACCTAATAGATCCAAACCCGTGCCTAAAATTTGAGCGGTGGCAGTAGTCAGAGCTAAACGATAGGCTTCATCGGGCGCACCGATAATTTTGACTTGGTTGTAAAAATTATTGAAAGTGGCAGCTAATTCGTAGAGGTAGGTGCACAGATGGTGCGGAGCATAATCTTGAGCTGAATGCTCCACCACTTCCGGAAAGCGGTAGAGGAGGCGTTCCAGCTGGCCGACCTCTACCGGAGCCGACCAGGTGGCCTGGTCGGCTCCGGCTTTGGCCAACAGACTTTTAGCGCGAGCGTAAGTGTATTGCAGATAAGGGCCGGAATTGCCTTCTAAATTCAAAATATCATTCCAGTCAAAAATAATATCTTTCTGACTCTCACGTTTTAGATCATTGTATTTAAGCGCTCCAATTCCCACGGCTTCAGCAGTATCAGGATTAAAGACTCCCGCCCGTTTAACTGCTTCAGTCAACACTTCTTCCAGCCAAATGGCGTCACCTTTGCGAGTACTAAGTTTCCCCTCTTTGCCGCGAATTAAACCGTGGGCGATATGGACCCGCTGGCCAGTTTGGAACCAGCCCAGCATTTTTTCCAATTCAAATAATTGACGGAAATAAAGTGATTGTTCAGACCCCACTTCATTAACGATAATTATTTCTGGGCCATAAGTCGCCAAGCGATATTTATCAGTAGCTAAATCACGAGTAGCATAGAGAGTCGAACCATCGGATTTGATTACCATTAAAGGCGGAAGTTTGTCTTGCGGGAAAAAGACCAACTCAGCCCCCTCACTTTTTTTCAATAAATCTTTTTGGCGAAGTTCCTCGATCACCGCCGGCATTTTGTCTTCAAAAAAGCTTTCTCCTCGAGTGCTATCAAATTTTGTCCCCAGCCGTTCGTAAATGCGATTAAATTCCAACAGCGACAAATCAACGCAAGTCTGCCAAATATTCCTGGCCTCTTGGTCGCCCTGTTCCAACTTGAGAAACCAAGCTCGGGCTTCATCATCTAGAGTTTTGTCTTTTTCGGCTTCATCGTGGAAACGCACATAGAGACCGACCAAATATTTAATCGGCTCGGGACTATTTTTGACCTCATCGAGATTACCCCATTTTTTAAGG
>CAYHUF010000068.1:0-3492 GCA_964359775.1 uncultured Candidatus Saccharibacteria bacterium | reverse complement strand
TTTAAGATTTTTAATTTAGAGTCCAGCATCACGCAAATCTTCAATTATTTTCTTTTCTTGGCGGGACAAGGAAGCGGGCATGGCCACTTGAAGTCGAATCAAAATATCCCCCCGCTTACCTCCGCGCATCGGCACCCCTTTGCCTCGGACCCGCAAAATATCACCCTGGTTGGAGCCGGCTGGCACTTTAAGGGTAATGTCGCCATCCAGACTGATAATTTTTTTATCAGCCCCCAATAGGGCTTCGGTTAATTTTAATTTTAAATCGGAAACCAGGTTATAATCTTCCCGGCGCCACAGTGGATGCTTGGAGATATGGACTTTAATATAAAGGTCTCCAGCTACCCCACCCGGGCTGGCCTCGCCACGGCTAGATAGACGTAGCATCTCCCCATTATCAATCCCGGCTGGCACAGATACCTTAACCTCCTCGTTGCCAGATAAGGCGCCCTGGCCCTTACAAGCCTTGCAGGCAGTCTCCGGGGTCTGGCCTCGACCCTGACAGTCTTTGCAGGGTTGGACACTGGTAAAGGTGCCGAAAATCGAACGTTGGGTGGCCTGGACCTTACCCTGCCCCTTACAAGTGCCACAGGTTTTCATCTTCGAACCTGGTTCGGCGCCCGAACCACTACAGACAGAACAAAGATTTAATTTATGAATGAGGAGTTTGCGCTCGACGCCGAAAATTGATTCGGCAAAAGAAATTTCAATATCAACAGAAATGTCGCGACCCCGTTTAGTTTTCGCTCGACCACCACCAAACATCGAGCCAAAAATATCTCCCAAGTCGAATTCAAAGCTTCCATTCTGGTCGCCGGCCCCATTTTGGAAATTACTAAAATCGAAACCCCAACCGCCAGGGTCAAAACCACTGGCGCCCGGTTGGGCCGAACCAGTGGTATCGTATTGGCGGCGTTTACCATCGTCAGACAAAATTTGGTAGGCTTCGCTGGCCTCCTTGAACTTGGCTTCATCACCACCTTTTTTATCGGGGTGATATTTGTGAGCCAGCTTATGGAATGCCTTTTTGATCTCGTCTTTGGAAGCATCTTTTGCCACCCCTAAGATTTCATAGTAATTTTTCATGATTGGTGCTCGATGTGAATGATGCGAATTTAAATCCTAAATCACAAATTCTAAATCCGAAACAAGCACTAAATTTTAAAATCCAAACAATCCCAACTATTTATGATTTCTAATTTAAAATTTGTTTAGAATTTCGGATTTGATTTTTCGTGCTTATTTGTCTGCTATCTTAGCATTTTCGAGCTTTTTGGCCTACTTGACAAATATACCCAATAGGTGTATAATAGAAGGCAGAATAAGGGTCCGAAATGTAAGTAGGATCTGCTTTGAAAATCAGTCGATTGGGGCCACCCCCTTCAGCATCCCCTATCGGGATAATGAGTCTGCTCCGGCAGTGATCGACCATGAGTGTCCCCCGCGGACACAGAAAGTTGGTGGGTTATGTTTAACCAAAATTTTCTGTCTTTTATTGCCCTTACCCTTTTTTTCGTCACGATCCGCATCTTGATCCCAGCTTACAAAGCTCGGAAAGAAAGAGAAGCTCTCGATAAGGTAAGGAGTAAGGAAAAAGAGAGTCTTGAACAAGCAATTCTAGACACGGTAGGGCAGCCTCTCCAAGAAGCCCTCGAGACTCTCCGAAAGGTTGGGGTCTTTAATAACTGCAGTAAGGGTACGTTGTCATTACCCCAGGAGTTCTGGAACATGAATGGCAGTTGCATCGCCCTGGCACTCAAGACTCTAAGCGCCGGAAATGACTGGGCCATCAACAACGCGTACAAAATTGTCGCTGAGGTGATAATTGAGAATCTCGGAAGCAATCCGCGAAAAATGGCGCACGTTTGTTTTGAAATCGCCAGGTTTGATCACAGTATGGCTGAAGTACTGTCCAACTATGTCCTTTGGGTAGGAACTTGGTATCAGAACTAAGCCTTTATCGAAGCGTTGGCTCGCATCCGTGAGAGCCAACGCTTTTTCTTTTGCGAAAATCCGCGTTTTATCCGCGATAATCGGCGTTAAGTGGTTTCCGCATCCTTGACGTTGTCTCCAGTCGCAGTTTCTTCCGGCCCCTCCTTAGCGTCTGAACCAGTCTCTGCCCCAGCCCCAGGCTGGTCAGCCTTGGGCTGATTCATCATTTCTTCACCGATTTTTTGCATGGCGGTCGAGAGTTCCTGATTAGCGCTTTCAATAGCCGCCTTATCCGTTCCCTCTTTAATAGTTTTAACAGCTGTGATTTTATCAGTCACTAATTGTTTGGTTTCGGCGGAGATTTTGCCTTCGGCCTCGCGGAGGCCTTTTTCAGCGGTGTAAATCAATTGGTCAGCTAAGTTTTTGGCATCCACCAGTTCGCGTTTAACTTTATCCTCGTCAGCGTGTAATTCGGCTTCTTTTTTCATTCGTTCAATATCTTCTTTAGATAAACTGGTCTTAGCTTCAATCCGGACGGACTGTTCTTTGCCGGAAGCTTTATCTTTAGCTTTGACCGCCACAATACCATTGGCATCAATATCGAAAGACACTTCGATCTGGGGCATACCGCGCGGAGCCGGTGGAATTCCATCTAAGATAAAGCGACCAAGAGACTTGTTGTCGGCCACCATTTCCCGTTCACCTTGGACGATGTGAATATCGACGGAAGTCTGATTGTCGGAAGCTGTCGAGAAAGTCTGGGAGCGCGAAGTCGGGATGGTGGTATTGCGTTCGATAATTTTCGTCGCTACACCGCCCATGGTTTCAATACCTAGCGATAATGGCGTGACATCCAGCAAGAGCACATCTTTGACATCACCCTGGAAAATCCCAGCCTGGACAGCGGCGCCAATGGCTACCACTTCGTCCGGATTGATAGAGCGATTCGGTTCTTTGCCGAATAGTTTTTTAACTTCTTCTTGAATCTTGGGCATACGAGTCTGACCACCGACTAAAATAATTTCATCAATATCGGTCAATTGATAACCAGAAACCTCTACTGCCCGCTTGGTAATGGCAATTGATTGACTGATATATTCATCAGCCAATTCTTCCAATTTGGCTCGGCTCATTTTCATCGAAAGATGACGCGGACCGGAAGCATCGGAACTGATGAAAGGGATATTGATTTCGGTTTCGTTGACGTTGGACAGTTCGTGCTTGGCTTTTTCGGCTGATTCTTTCAAGCGCTGAAGAGCCAACTCATCCTTAGTAATATCCAAACCGGATTCTTTTTTGTATTCGGTGCCGATCCAAGCAATAATTTTCTGGTCGATATCTTCGCCACCCATATGAGAGTCCCCATCGGTCGATTTGACCTGAATACTCTGCTCGCCTTCTTCGCCGGTAATTTCCAAGACCGAGACGTCGAAAGTACCACCACCGAAGTCGTAAACCACCACTTGCTCGTCTTTCTTTTTGTTCAAACCGTAAGCTAGAGCGGCCGCGGTCGGTTCGTTGATAATCCGACGAACTTTGAAACCGGCAATTTCTCCGGCA
>CAYHUF010000067.1:0-3525 GCA_964359775.1 uncultured Candidatus Saccharibacteria bacterium | reverse complement strand
GGACTAGTTCTGAATTTAATTTAGGTTTTTTTATCGCTGGGATCTCGGCCGGGGGGGGGTTAATTGTTTCCTGGTTCTCCATTATTATCAGCTTCAACTTGCTCCTTAAAGGCTAGTAATTCTTGACGGATATTAGCATAATCGGGCAGGTCTGGCACCTGGGACACCCCTAAGAATCGTAGGAGCTCGAAGGTCGGGCCGTAGAGGAAAGTTCGGGCATCACCGGGTTTTGGTAGACGTTCCACCAGTCCTCGGACCAATAGGTTCCGTAAAATAAAGCTGGAATTAACGCCCCGGATATAATCGATCTCGGCTCGGCTCAAAGGGCCTTCGTACAAGACAATGGCCAGGGTTTCCAGGCCGGCCTTACCCAGGTCGCGATTGAGTTCTTCTTTGATCAAGCCTTCGATTAAGTCGCTTAGTTCCGGATTGGTCCCCAGCATGACCGCAGTCCCCTTTTCCAGCAGAGTCAATCCACGATCGGTCAGATTAGTTTTGAGTTGGGCCAGGGCTTGGTCGATAGCTTCGACAGAGACGCTAAAAGTTTTGGCCAACCAAGTTTTTTCGATTGGTTCGCTTTTGAAAAAAAGAATCGCTTCAATTTTAGCGCTTAGGTTCATGGAAATTAATTTAAAATGCAAAAATCAAAATTAAAAATCACAATGTCAAAATTTAAAGTTATTAAATTTAGTAATTTTAATCTGTCATTTTCCATTTTACACTTTTAATTTTAAATTTAATACCTCGGCACGCCAGCCTGGCGGGTTTCGATATCAATATCCTCAAAATCGGCGGCTTGGCGAACCTCAACTAGACCCTGTTTGAATAATTCAAGAATTCCCAGAAAGGAGACAATGACGTTGACCCGTTCGTGTTTTTTCTCGCCGACATAGTCTTTAAATTTAAAACTCATTTGGCGAGCCACTCGTTTGGCTAGGTCCTCCATCACCTCTTCCAGGCTGATCACTTTTTTGACGATGGCGGCTGGGAGCTTTTCGATTTTTGGCAAATTGGCCAAAGCGCCTTTTAGGGCCAAAACCAAAGACTGGGGACTGATTTCTGGGTTAGGAGTAAAAACCACTGTTCGCTCGCGACTGGGCTCGCGTTCAAAAATTATTTGTGAACCGAAACGCTCTTTCAAGTCCCCGGTTAAATCTTTGATCCGTTGGTAGTGTTTGAGTCGACGTTCCAAATCATCAATCGATTCGGTTTCTTCTGGAGTCAAAGTTAGCCCGGGTAAGAGCGACAAAGATTTGATCAGCATCAAGGTCGAAGCCACTAGAATAAAGTTAGCCATCTCGCTCATCGGTTTATGTTCCAATTCCCGTAAATAGACCACGTAATCATCCGCCACTTTGGCCAGAGAGACTTGGCTGATATGGAGCTTATGTTTTTCAATCAAAAACAGGAGCATCTCGAAAGGCCCTTCGAAGTCCCCGACTTTGATGGTGAAATCAGTGGCCACGGCGGTATTTTTTAACCTGGTAAGTTAAAACAAAAATTAAAGAGGCTTCCAACAGCCAAAGCCAGAGACTGATCTGATTAGAAAAGGTTAGAGGGATCGCCAGGGTGGCCAAAAGCAGGGCGACAGAGCCAAAGCTATTTTTGAGCTTTCGATCCTGGGGATTGATTTTTTTAGCCCAAAACCATAAACCGAGATAAATCAAACTTAGGTCGAGAGTGAAAAAATTGAAATATCCTTGGAAGAGATCGAAAAAAAGATAATAGGCCGCTAAGAAAAACAAACTCGGAACGGCCACCAAAAAAATCAATTCGCTGATTCGGCTCTTGGCCGGCCGGCGAAAATGAGTTAATAAAGCAGTTAAGAGTCCGATGCCAAAGTAGCCGGCGCTAAAGATAAAAGAATTAAAAGGTTCGGGATTGACTTGATCGGGAGTATAAGTTCCGAACCAAATTAAATAAGTAATCGTGATGCCGACTAAAGTCACTAAATTAAAAATCGACCAGCGCCGAGTGGCGAATAGAGGTAAGATCAAAAGCAAACCCAAGAGAAAAATGGGGGTATTTAATTGAGTTGGTTTCCAACCGGCTAAAATCGGCGCCAAGGTCGCTCCCGCCATCGTCCAAGCGGCTAATCTAGGAGAATTCTTTTTAAAACTGAACAGTAAAATTAACGCGCTCAAGACATAAACCAACAATAAATTTAAAGAGGGAGGGATAAATTTAACCCAATCACGGCTTAGCCAAGCAAAAACTAAGATCAGGCCAAAAGTGATTGGATTGATTAGTTCGACCCCAATTTTTTTTAAACTTGGCGGAATCATATAAAGCTTTAATTTTTAGTTTTAACTCTATTCTGGAACGATTTTGAGGCCCAATTCCTTCAATTGCTTGTCGCCAGTCGGGGCTGGAGAATTCATCATTAAGTCTCGGCCGTCGCCGGTTTTAGGAAAAGCAATCACTTCGCGGATATTTGGTTCATTGGCCAAGAGCATCATGATGCGATCGATACCGGGAGCAAAACCGCCGTGGGGTGGAGCGCCGTATTGGAAAGCTTCCAACATGTGGCCAAAGCGGGCTTCTTGTTCTTCTTTATCAACGCCCAAGAGTTCAAAGACTCGGGCCTGAATATCCGACTGGTGAATTCGAATCGAGCCGGAGCTTAATTCGTAACCATTGAGCACGAGGTCATAAGAATTAGCCCGGATGGATAGTAGGTCCTCCCCTGTCATGAATTTCTCGACATCTTCCTCTTTGATTGAACAGAAAGGATGATGGGCCGAAGTCAGGCCCCCCTCGTCAGTTTTTTCAAACATGGGGAAATCGACAATCCAAGCGAAGGCTAATTCATTAGGATCAGTTTTATCTTGGCGCAGATCGGGTTTGTCGTTGCCGTATTTAGCCATCGATTCTTGATAGGTCAGGCGGGGGAACGGTCGCTCCGAGATTTTTTTATCCGGAAACATTTTTTCCACCAATTCGATAAACATGGCTTCGGTATAGCGCAAAATATCTTCTTGACTAACGAAAGACATTTCAAAATCGAGCTGGGTAAATTCCGGTTGACGGTCGCCGCGAGAATCTTCGTCGCGCAAGCAACGGGCAATTTGGAAATAACGATCGAGTCCGGCCACCATGCACAGTTGTTTAAATTGCTGGGGTGATTGGGGCAGAGCGTAGAACTTCCCTTTTTCGATTCGCGATGGGACCAGATACTCGCGAGAACCTTCTGGCGTGCCTTTCATCAGCATCGGCGTTTCAATTTCGATGAAGCCATTCTGGTGCATGTAATCCCGGAAAAAAGTGATCACTTTGTCGCGTAAAATCAGGTTATTCTTCATTCGCTCGGAGCGAAGGTCCAAGTAGCGATACTTCATTCGTAAGTTTTCATCGACGAGCTTGGTGTCTTCATTAACTGAAAAAGGCGGAGTTTTGGCCTCGTTAATGACCTCGATTTTCGTCACCTCAATTTCCAGGTCGCCATTGAGCGATACGGCTTTGACCATTTTTTCTGGGCGCTTATTGACTAAACCGGAGACCATAATCACCCCTTCTGGTCGGACA
>CAYHUF010000066.1:0-3531 GCA_964359775.1 uncultured Candidatus Saccharibacteria bacterium | reverse complement strand
AATCAATAATAAAAAATATAGTTTCAGCTTCTAGACTATAACCGTCCCGCCCGGCGCTTTCAAGAAAAGCGCCGGGCGGGACTGGAAAGCACCCCCTTGATCTGCTATCATCGAAAGCAACCTAATCCTTACCGAAAAAGACTAAGCCAATGACTAAACTTCAAGGCGGCGCCCTAAAACTTTTACGCTGGAGCGAACGCTTTTTTAAGACCGATATGGTCTACTTGAGCCAAGGCGGATTTTGGTTGTCTGTCGGCCAAGCGGTATCCATCGGTAGCTCTTTTTTACTGTCGATCGCTTTTGCCAATTTCTTGCCCAAAGAGGTCTACGGCAATTACAAATTCATTCTGTCGGCCACCAGCATCCTAGGCGGTTTTTCCCTATCGGGTATGGGTCAAGCAGTGATTCAAGGGGTAGCTCAAAAAAAAGATGGGGTCTTGAAAGACGCTATTAATGAGAGTCTGCGCTGGAGCATCATCACAGTCGCCATAGCCGGAGTTATTTTTATTTATTATTGGCTAAACGATAATCGGGTTTTAAGTTGGGCCTTCCTCATCACCGGCCTAACCACCCCCATCATTAATTCTTACGGCCTCTATGGAGGATTTTTAAACGGCCGGCGAGAATTTAAAGTCGGCTCCAGCTTGGCCATGATTTCGCAAGTGCTCGGAGTGATAGTTCTTATCATTACCGCTATGTTTTTCCACAATGCGCTGTATTTGGTCCTGGCCAATTTTGCCATCAACACCCTAGTGGCCATCGGCTTTTATTTTTACGTTTTGCGCACCTATAAACCCAACCCGATCACCGATCACTCTTTGGTAGCTTACGGCAAGCACGTCAGTTTAATCAATTTTCTCGGCACTATCGCCAGTCAACTGGACAAAATTTTAATCTTCCATTATCTGGGGGCCATCCAGCTGGCGATCTACGCTTTTGCCACGGCCATCCCGGAGCAAATTCGCGGTTCTTACAAAAACCTCTTTAATCTGGCTCTACCGAAATATTCCGCCAAAGAGGGTGAGCTAAAAAGCAGTATTATTGACAAAACCCTGCGTTTGACCGTTATGACAGTCGGCGTCGTTTTGACCTATATGGTGTTTGCGCCTTTTATCTACAAATTCTTTTTCCCGAAATATTTGGAATCAATCAGCTATTCCCAATGGTACATCTTGGGTTTAATTACCATTCCCGGTCTAACCCTGTTCAACACTTATTTCCAAGTCAAAAAGGAAACTAAGATTCTCTATCAGATTAATATCGTCGGCAACGTCTCAATGATCATCTTGAGCTATTGGCTGGTTAAAAATTACGGCCTGTGGGGTGCCGTCATTGAAAATGGCAGTGCCTGGCTCATTATGCTCTTGATCAGCGCCTGGTTTTTCTTCCGCCACCGAGAAAACTAAGCCGATCGGTTTTTTAACAAGTAGATTTTTTCGTGATAAGCAAAAGGTAAGAGCTGAGCCAGACAGCGATCGGCTAAGGTTTGGATGAGCCTGGCTAAAGCCGGCCATTTCCAAATTAAAGGAATAAATAAACCGTAAGGCCGAGCTGACAAAATTTCAAAGTGTTGGCTTAAAAATCGCTCATATTGTGAGTAGGTCCAATAATCCTGGCGATAGGCCTCATGACGGATGGTCAGTAAAGCTTTGAGGGAATATTTGGACGGTAAAGTGCAGAGATAAAAGCCATTCGGGACAAGATGCTGTTTAACAAAGTTAATTTCCTCGGATAAAATAGTGCCGGTAATAAAACCCAAACCTAAGACGACATCGTAGTTTTCAGCCGGAGTGGCGGTTTTGACAAAGAAACTAAGCCGGGGATCCTGATTGCTAGCTTGGGCCACCTCAATCATTTTTGGCGCGATATCCACCCCGACGATTTTAGCCCACAATTTGGGGTAGCGTTCAAACAGGGCAAAAGACATCACCCCATCGGCACAGGCCACATCTAACAATTTCAGATTCTGCCGGCCGAGCGCCAACTGATCCATTAAAGAGAGAGTTAAAGCCTTCCGCCTTTGAAAGAAAAATTGAGGGTAAGATTCCGGCCGACCCAAATAACGCCGCTTGGAATACGAGGTACTGGCTTGATTATAAAAATCAATAATTTTATCAGACATGATTAAACTTGAAATTTTTGATACCAATCTAAAACTGCATCAGTCTGGCGGGCAAGGCTAAGCTCGGTCGACACTCGATTATAACCTGCCTCTCCCATTTGTCGAAGCCGAGCCGGATCGGCCAATAAGGCCAAAAACTTGGACCCCAAGTTGCCGACAACAGTTGGGTCGACGATTAAACCAGTCTGGCCGTCTACGACGGCCTCCGGCGTCCCGCCCCAGCAAGTACCCAGGACTGGCTTATGACAAGCCATGGCTTCCAGATTAACTGTCGGGAAAGGATCGAGATAAAGTGAGGGCACGACCACCACATCGGCTGTCCAATAAGCGGCGATTAAATCAGGGCCCGACAACCAGCCGCTAAAAATAATCTTGGCCGACAAATCGCGACTGGCAATATAATTTTTTAAGGTCTCGGCATAACCTTGATCTTGACCCAAAACTAACAGTCGAGCCGATGGTTCTTTTTTAGCTACTTGCTCAAAAGCTTCCACCAACCGCTCTCCCCCTTTGGCACCGGATAGACGGCCGGCGAATAAGACTACTTTTTTGTCGTTTAAATTATATTTGTGTTTGGTCGCCTCAATTAAGGCGGTGGGCGCGACCCAGTCGGCGCTATTGATACCATTGTGGATGGTGGCCGTATTACCGATGCCGTTGGCTTTAAGGGCTTGCTCCAAACTATAACTGACGCAAAAAATCTTGGCGACCTGATTCAAATGCCGGTGAATAAACCAGTTGCGTAGTGGATTAAAACGTTTGCCAGCCGAGCGCCATAAATCAAAAAAGTTCAAACGATAATCGGTTCGGCCGTCACGCGGAAAAACCTTGCCATAAGCAAAACTCTGGGTGTCGTGGGCGGTCAAAAAAACCGCTGAAGTAAAAGTTCGAGCCAGCGACAGAGCCGCCCAAGACAAATGATAATGTAAATTATGGGCGTGAACGATGTCCGGCCGAATTTTAGTTAAAATCTTCTTTAGTTCAACGAGCACGACCGGATGGTGCACCCCCAGATAGGCCCGCCAAAATTCCGGATAAGATGAATAAATTTTATAAACAGTGATCCCCGCTTCCAGGCTTTCCCCCGCCCAGTCTGCTTGGCGCACCGTTGTGATCACCGATACTTGGTGGCCGCGAGCAACCAATTCAGTCGCCAGATTTTTAGCCACAATCCCGGCCCCGCCAAAAGACAGTGGTGGGTAATCATCAGTTAATAAAACAATTTTAGACATTAAGATGTTTTCCGAGCCACTATAAAAGTATTGGCGTAAATGGTCCGACTGTCACTAAAATTATCTAGCCAAGACAAGAGCGGGGTCAATAAACGATGGACCAGTTTACCTAGCGGATTAATTTTGGCTTGATAAGGGTTAGCCCAAGCAAAATGAATTAATTCCGATAAAACTAAA
>CAYHUF010000065.1:0-3657 GCA_964359775.1 uncultured Candidatus Saccharibacteria bacterium | reverse complement strand
AGACCCCAGCGGAAGTATTCAAAAGGGTGTATTGCACTTCAGACTAGAATTCAAGCCCAAGAAATCTTCTCTCCCCGGGATGTCCTTTCCCACCCAAGCCCCAAACTCCTTAATCGAAGCAATCATTTCCTCTTTGGTCCCTGGTTCCCCCACACAGATCGGGATAAACTTTTCTCGCCGCAAGGATTCAGCCAAAAAATGTTTTACTCCCTCCGGCGATGATTTTACTTGGACTTCCGCTACCTCTCGGTCCTCTAGTCTTAAGTCGACACCTTCGTCATTAAAACCATCTGTGATCCGAGCCCCAAAGGCGCTAGCGTAGGCTTCATCCTGTTCTTTACCGAGGAAGTCTCCCAACTCTTTAGGAATGTGTATTTTTTCAGACATAATTTAATGTTAGTTATTTTCCTAAATTGTAGCCGAAAAAAGCTAAAGAGCAATTTAAAATATTGTGCGACATGATATAATTTACCCTGTGGAATAGCAAAGCTAAATTTATCAATATAAATTTATTCCACAGGGTGAACATGGAAATTGAACAAGCCAAACGGGAATTTTTGGAATACCTGGAAATTGAGAAGGGGCGGAGCTTAAAGACGATTGAAAATTATGATCGCTATCTTTGTCGTTTCATTTCTCAAACGGGGGTGAAACGAGTCGATGGCCTGGATGATGAAATGGTGCGGAACTATCGTTTGTGGCTCAACCGGCAACCCGCCTCCGCTAAAAGCTCCGGCGAGGCAAGAGTTAATTCAGCCGGCAATCTTAAGAAAAACACCCAAAATTACTATCTGATCGCCTTGCGGGTCTTTTTGAAATACTTAGCTAGACGCGGACTCAAATCCCTAGCGCCTGAACGAATCGAGCTGGCTAAAACTCCGGCTCGGGACCTGGATTTGATTACCGAAGTCGAACTTAATCGGATTCTGGCCGGGCCTAACGGTTCAGATATTAAAGATCTGCGGGACCGGGCTATCCTGGAGCTTCTTTTTTCGACCGGTCTGCGGGTGTCTGAGCTCTGCTCCCTCAACAAAGATTCGATCAATCTGGCTCGGGATGAGTTTAGTATCCGGGGTAAGGGGGAAAAGGTCCGCCTGGTCTTCATCTCCCCCGACGCCAAAGCCGTTCTCAAAACTTACTTGGCCAAGCGCAAAGATATGGATGAAGCCATGTTTGTGGGCCTATCCCCTATTCCAGCCAAGGCTTCGACGGGGGTGAAGGGGGTGAAGAAAGATCAAAAAAGTGATGGCCGACTGACTCCCCGTAGTATTGAACGATTAGTTAAATATTATGCGATCAAAGCCGGGATCTCGAAAAAAGTTACTCCCCATACTATTCGTCACTCCTTTGCTACAGATTTACTGCAAAATGGCGCTGATATCCGCTCGGTCCAAATGATGCTCGGCCACGCCAATGTAGCTACCACTCAAATTTATACCCACGTCACTGATAAACATCTGCGCGAAATCCATCAGAAGTTCCATCGCAAAAACGGGACCTAGTTTTTAAAAGACAAAATATTTTAGGGACTTATCCACTGTTTTGTCTTTTATTGCTATTGTCCTTTATTTCTATCGGACTATAATAAAGACAGATTAGATCAGGTCCTTTGGATTAGTTCTCACTTCAAGATGAGTCTTTTAAGATCTCATCGCAACAGTGCAAAAATCTGAGAACAATCACAAGGAAAGCTTGTGTTTAAACATCTCGATTGTTTCTGTTTTTAGTGTTACTTGGCTGTTTTTTTGTTCAAGCTTAAGTCTCCCCTAAGATAGTTCCAGTCTAGATTGAACCTTGGTAGTTAGTCGCCACTCTGACTGCTAGTTCATAAGCCAAGCAATCCATGTCTGAATTTTAAGGGTCCCCTATCATCATTTTGGAGACCCCCATCGAGCCGCCCTTGTCTCGCTCTATCCCCCTAGATGCGCCACACCGGCGGCTTCTTTGTTGCCATTTTTAGTTTGCATAGGGTGGTCCTATGCAAACATAGGACCACCCTATGCAAAAGATCTAAACGCCGTGTTTTTTATGGATTTTTTTGATTTCTACCGCTTCAGCCTCATCTCGCTTTTCTTTACCAGACTCCCCTAGTTTGTTTAAGTCTTCAATCGGCATGGCGATGAGCTCCAAAGCCCGCTTCTCCAAGTATTCGACAGTATTTAACTCTGGTTTATCTAGCACTTCTTCTAGTAAGGCATGTAAAGTCAGGCCTAGTTTAGGGCCGGGTGTTTCGCGTGAAATCTCCATTAGGCGTTGTCCGTCAATTTTCAGCATTTTGACCGAAGTTGGGGCCCGCATGGCTTCATCGATCATGGCTTCGTATTTACGCAGACGATAAGGCTCCTCCTTAGGCCGGCCCATACCGATCCGGTCACAAATTCGGACTTTAACCAAGTCTTGAACCAGGTCCTCACCGACATTGGCAATAATCCGGCGGACTGCCGACAAGGTAATTTTTTCAATATCAGAGAAAAACATATGGTTGCGAACCAGTTTTGTCACAGTTTCGATTGTTTTCACGGGAAACTTTAGCTCGGACAAGATTTTCTTGGCCATCCGCTCCCCAACCACTTCATGTCCATAGAAAGTAAAATCTTGAGTTTCGGGATGGACTCGTCTAGTCTTAGGCTTAGCAATATCGTGAAGCAGAGCGGCCAGTCTCACGTGTAACGAGAACCCCTTGTCCGCAGAATGCTGAACAGTTCGGATGATGTGCTCCCAAACACTATAAATATGGCTTTTATTCTGTTTCATGTCGAACCCCTCCTCTAATTCAGGAATAATAAAAGGCAAAAGGCCAATTTTGGCGCACATAGTTAGCCCCTCAGCAGGGTTAGCTGACATAATAATCTTGGTAAACTCATCTCTAATTCGTTCTTTGGAGATCTTGACCAGTAGATTAGCCTTAGTTTGAGCCGCTTCGAGAGTCTTGGCCTCAATAGTGAAACCAAGTTCGGTCGCTAGTCTGACTGCTCGGAGCAAACGGAGTGGATCTTCCTGGAAACGTTCCCCAGGCACTCCCACAGCGCGTACAACTTTGTCCTTAATGTCCTTTAGACCGCCATAGAGGTCTACTAGCTCCCCTATGCTCGGATCGTAAGCCAGGGCGTTTAACGTGAAATCTCGTCGCGCAAGATCCTCTTCCAATTTTTGGCCAAATTTTAATTCACTGGGGTGTCGAAAATCTTCATAATTCCCCTCTAGGCGAAAAGGGGTGATCTCGACATTTTTCAAACTCTCGTCAGTCTCATCTTCATTAACGACGGTGACGGTACCAAACTTGTTTTCATAGAAAGACTTTGGAAAAGTCGTCACAATTTCCTCCGGATTGGCATTAGTCGCCAAATCCCAGTCTCTAGGGTTTCTCCCCATCAAGATATCTCGAACACACCCACCGACCAAATACGCCAAAAAACCCTTATTTTGCAAGGTTTTTGCGTTATCGGTAATAGTTTTTGGGATGCTTAGTTCGACTTTCATGATAGGTATTTAGATATCTAGACCTATTTTTGTTTTACATGAAACACCTCCTCTAGGTTTTATCACTTTAATTAAAGTTATTTGAATCTAAGTTTTTAATTTTAGATTTTTAACTTTCTAGAGTGCCCCCGGAGGGATTCGAACCCCCAACAACAGTTCCGAAGACTGTCGTGATAT
>CAYHUF010000064.1:0-3850 GCA_964359775.1 uncultured Candidatus Saccharibacteria bacterium | reverse complement strand
CCAGGCATTAATGCCTGGCTTTTTTGGTCTTTACGTGGTTGCGGGAGCCCGAATCGAACGGACCATCTCGAGGTTATGAGCCTCGCGAGATACCACTTCTCCATCCCGCGATATACAATCGCTTAGACCAAACTAAGCAACCTAGTCAATAATCCCTACATCTTACTATTACGTATGGAATTGTCAAATTGACTCAGTTGATTACCTCCCACATCAGATTTAGCATTCCTCTCGAAGAGGTGCCGGCAAAAAACCGGCGATGCCAAAATCTACTACCGGGCTAAATAAAATCAAATTCTCGAAACACCCGTTCATAGAGAATAATCACCCGCCGAGCTTCATGTTGACCTAATTCATAACCAGCCTCATGGGCGATACGA
Source organism: uncultured Candidatus Saccharibacteria bacterium (assembly GCA_964359775.1). GTDB lineage: Bacteria > Patescibacteriota > Minisyncoccia > Phycocordibacterales > XYD1-FULL-46-19 > 21-14-all-37-9. The sequence continues at coordinate 3,470 of CAYHUF010000064.1, read as the reverse complement.
TTGCGAACTTTGTGAGCTTCCCAAGCATCATCTAGAGTCAAAAAATCTGAACGCTCAATCTGCTTTAATTTCTCCCCCAAGTTTTCTCCCGGCAATTTTAAAGTTCCCACCACTTCTTCCAACATTTTATCAGCCTCGATAATCGCTTGTTTCCAATTAGCCGGATATTCAGAATCAATTTCCTTAAGCACTTTTTCCCAGCGACTATTTTTAGGTGCTAACTCTGTTTCAAAAACAGCTTCTTGTTTGAAAATTGCCTCTCGTTCTTCCCGACGAAGATCTAAAAGTTTAGAACTGAAAAAACCCATACCGATTAGAAAAATAAGTGAAAAAACCACTGCCAAAACACGATACCAAAGCGGTAGGTCAAAAATAGTGGCTAAGTTAATCGATCCAAAACCGCTAGAAAATAAGCGGTAGATTAAGCCGAAAAAATATTCAACATTAAGAAAATTGACTCCGGGCATTTAATTTTAATCAATTCTTTCAAGCTTCCAACTCTCGACCTAAGGCAAACAGCAGATCTTCACCAAAATGAGGAGCGCTAATCTGTAGACCAAAAGGTAAACCAGTGGCATTCTTACCGGTCGGGACAGACAAGGCTGGCACTCCCGCCAAGTTAGCCGGAACTGTAAAAATATCCTCCAAATACATCTTGAGCGGATCAGCGGTATTTTCACCGATTTTAAAAGCGACAGTCGGCGCCGTTGGCGTAATTATAACATCAACTTGCTTAAAAGTGTTCAAATAATCGGCCCGAATCAATTGGCGCAGATTATTGGCACGCCGATAATAAGCGTCATAATAACCGGAAGACAGGACATAAGTCCCCAACATAATTCGCCGTTTTACCTCCGGACCAAAACCAGCCCCGCGAGACAAAAAATAATCCTCGATCACATCTTTACCATCTTGATGTAAACCGTAGCGTACCCCGTCAAAACGAGCCAGATTGGATGAAGCTTCGGCAGTCATTAAGATGTAATAACAAGCCAAAGCATAGTGAAAATTGGGTAAATCAACGGTTATAATCTCGTGGCCAGACATTTTTAATTTATCAATTGTTTGACGAAAATTAGCCATCACTTCAGGGTCAACCCCTTCTTGTAAAAAAGCTTCCGGCACACCAATTTTAAATTTGGCCGGTACCTTGATTTCCATTGGATTATTCTGACTAATGGAATCAAATTTATCTTGACCGCGAATAGCCTTAAAGACTGTTTCGACATCAGCTACCGTTTTAGCAATCGGACCGACTTGATCAAAAGATGAAGCCAAGGCAATTACTCCATAACGCGAAACGGCGCCATAAGTCGGTTTCAGGCCAACCACTCCGCAATATGAAGCCGGCTGACGAATCGAACCACCGGTATCTGTCCCCAAGGCCACCAAAGCCAGATCTCCAGCCACGGTAGCCGCCGAACCACCTGATGATCCACCAGCTACTCGGGTTAAATCGCGCGGATTTTTGGTCGGGCCATAGGCGGAGTTTTCAGTCGAGCCACCCATGGCGAATTCATCCATATTAGTTCGGCCCAGAAAAATTACTCCCAATGCTTTTAATTTCTCAATTACTGTCGCATTATAAGTGGCTTGATAGTTGGCCAGCATTTTAGAAGCGGCCGAGACAGTCCGGCCGCTAATCAAAATATTATCCTTAATCGCCAACGGGATACCGGCCAGAGGTCCCGCCAATTCTCCGGCTTTGATTTTTCGATCGACTTCTTCGGCTTGCTCCAAGGCATCATCAAAAACTTCCAAATAAGCGTTGAGTTTGGGGTTAACGGCTTTAATCTTGGTCAGATAAGCTTCTGTTAAATCCCGCGCACTAAAACGGCCGCTGGCAATCCCCTCGCCGGCCGTTTTGATATCTAGTTCGGTTAAATTAATTATCTCCGCCATTGTCCAGAATTTTTTTAACTACAACATAATCGTCCTTGGTTTCCGGAGCCTCAGCCAAAATTGCCGGGCTGTAAGTGCCGGCGGGAAAACTTTCCTCATCGGTTCGCCAAACATTAGTTAAAGGATAATCAATCTTAGCCGGATCCTGATTTACAGCTTCACCCAATTGGGAAACGTAGCCTAAAATCGACTCCAGATCTTTTTTGTAACCGGCTTTTTCTTCAGCCGACAAAGCTATCCGAGCTAAAGAGGCCAAATTATCGATATCTTGGTCGCTAATCATATGAGATATTGTAGCATAAAACCGGCCTTAGCCAACCGAGACCAGGTCAGCATTTTGGGATAAAATTGGACTAAAAAAATTATAACCTAATCTCACGGTCGTAAGAATAGGTTATAAAAACTGTATTGATAACCGGTGCGATTTTATCTAGGCGATTAAGCGTTGAAATTCCACTTCATCAATGATCTTTACTCCTAATTTTTGGGCTTCCTGATACTTAGAACCCGGTTCAACCCCGGCCAAAACATAGGACGTTTGTTTGGAAACCGAACTAGAGACTTCCCCACCATTTTGACGAATGATATTTTTGGCGTCTTCCCGTGACCAAGTCGCTAAAGTGCCAGTCAAAACAAAGATCTGACCCTTTAATTTACTACTCGAGGTCGTAGTTTCAGTTCTAATGATTTTGACTTCCTGGAGCAAACGCTCAAGCAAATTTTTATTAGTTGTTGATCGAAACCAATCATAAATCGATTTGGCCACCACCTCTCCTACCCCAGGAATCGCGGCTAGTTCTGTCAGTCCGACTGAACGAATTTTAGTTAAGGAACCAAAATGTTCCACTAAATCTAGAGCGATTTCCTCACCAACATTGTCGATCGACAAAGCCACTAGAAAACGAGCTAGGTCAATTTTCCGCCGGGCCTCAATGGCCGCCAGTAATTTGTCCACCGATTTCTCAGCAAAACGTGGCAGAGCCAAAAGATCACCCTTTTCCAGACGAAAAATATCAGCCAAGTCGGCCACCAGATTATTTTCAAACAACAGATTGATCTGCTTGGGGCCCAGACCGGCAATATCAAAAGCCGACTTGCCGGCAAAATAAGCTAGACGTCGTTTTTGTTGAGCAAAAGAATTTTTGTTGGTACAACGCCAAGCCGCTTGACCCGGCACCCGCTCAATCGGCCCGCCGCATTCAGTCAAAGTTTTGGGCCAGATAAAAGCCTGGCTTGATTTAGATCTAAATTCCGGCAGGACGGAAATAATATCAGGAATAATATCACCGGCTTTTTGGATAATCACGGTGTCCCCAATCCGGACATCCAGCCGTTTGATTTCATCTTCGTTATGTAAAGTAGCTCGCGAGACAGTCGAACCGGCAATCAGAGTTGGGCGCAAGCGGGCCACCGGCGTAATCACCCCGGTCCGACCAACTTGAAAAACAATCTCTTCGACCACGGTCGTGGCTTGTTCGGCTGGAAATTTAAAAGCGATGGCAAAACGGGGCGCCTTGCCGGTATAACCCAATTTTTCTTGGTCAGCGCGAGCATTAACCTTAACCACC
>CAYHUF010000063.1:0-3851 GCA_964359775.1 uncultured Candidatus Saccharibacteria bacterium | reverse complement strand
AAATTGCGGTTGATGGGGGAATTAAATTGCTTGAGGCAGAAAGCTTGCTGGCGGCCGGGGCCGATCATTTGATTGTTGGTTCGGCGATTTGGCAAGAGTCAGATCCCACAGTGGCCCTTGATCGTTTTCAAACTCTAGCCGCTAAATTTACTGAAATAAAATATGTTGGCTAAACATAAAATTGATTTTTTACATACCCAAGCTAAAGCTATTCGCTTGTCGATTATTGAAATGCTTTTGGCAGCTCGCTCCGGTCACACTGCCGGACCACTTGGTTTGGCTGATATTTATACCTTGCTTTATTTTGAAGTTTTAAAACACGATCCCCAGAATCCGACCTGGCCGGAGCGAGATCGACTGATTGTGTCCAACGGCCATACCGCCCCCGTTATTTACGCGGCCATGGCTCAAGCAGGCTACTTCCCGACAAGTGAACTTAAGACCTTACGAAAGTATGGTTCCAGGCTTCAGGGGCACCCCCACCGAGAGTGGCTCCCGGGTCTCGAGACCTCCTCGGGCCCCCTGGGCTCAGGTTTGGCCCAAGGGGTAGGGATGGCCCTGGCCAACCGTCTAGATACCGGTCGAACCTCTAGCCGTTATTTTTACGTCATTTTGTCGGATGGGGAATTAGACTGCGGGGCAACCTGGGAAGCGGTGATGATGGCCGCCAAAGAAAAATTACATAATCTAATTGTGATTATTGATCGTAACCATATTCAAATTGGTGGTGATACCGAAGTAGTGATGCCTCTGGAACCACTGGCGGATAAGTGGCGAGCCTTCAATTGGCAAGTTTTTGAAGCCGATGGTCATGATTTCGCGGCTTTGGCCGGAGCGATTAGGGAAGCCAAAGGCAATTTTATTCAACCGGCGGTGATTATCGCCCACACTATTCCCGGCAAGGGCGTACCGGAATTTGAAAATAAGTTTGAGTGGCATGGTAAGGCACCTAGTCCAGCCGAGGGCGCTAAAGCGATAGACGAAATCAAACACGATGCTTAATCCAGATCAAAAATTAAATCCTAATTTGTTCGACCTAGCGGTCGAACAAAAAACCACTCGGGCCGGTTTTGGTGAGGCTCTAGTGATCGCCGCCGAGAAAGATTTTCGAATCGTGGCTTTGTCGGCTGATTTGCGTGATTCAACCCGGCTCGATTTATTTGCCAAACGGTTTCCAGAGCGCTTGTTTGAAGTAGGCGTAGCCGAACAAAACTTGGCCGGGGTCGCTTCCGGCTTGGCCGCCATGGGTAAGATTCCTTTTTTGGCCACTTACGCTATTTTTTCACCTGGTCGTAATTGGGAACAAATTCGGACGACGATTTGTTACAATAATGTGCCGGTCAAATTGATTGGGGCTCATTCGGGGCTCGAGACTGGTCCGGATGGCGGTTCGCACCAAGCACTGGAAGATATTGCTTTGACTCGCGTCTTACCTCGAATGACCGTAGTAGTGGTGGCTGATTATGAAGAAGCCAAAAAAGCCACCTTGGCTTTGGCCGCCTTGCCTGGACCGACTTATTTACGCTTGGTTCGCGACCCGGTGCCAGTCCTGACTACTACCGATTCGCCTTTTGTGGTTGGTCAAGCTAATATTTTATGGCGGGGTGAAAATCCGGCCGTGGCGATTGTGGCTTGCGGTTCGCTGGTTTACCATTCACTCTTGGCCGCTAAAAAATTAACTAAAGAGGGGGTCAATGTTTTAGTGATCAATAATCACACCATTAAACCGCTCGACGGGAAAACGATTGGTGAGGCGGCGAAACTGACCGGCGCGGTGGTGACGGTGGAAGACCACCAACAAGCCGGAGGGATGGGCAGCGCGGTAGCTGAATACCTAGCTCAAAACGAACCAGTGCCAATGGAATTAGTGGGAGTCAAAGATCGTTTTGGCCAGACTGGCACCCCGGCTGAATTGATTGAACATTATGATTTGGGAGTGGAAGCGATTATAGTGGCGGTGAAAAAAGTGCTGGCTCGGAAAAAATAATTTAAACTATTCCAGACTAAAGGGCCCCGCGGGGCCCTTTGACTTGATTTACAACAGGAGTAATTCTCGCTTGTCTTCCGTCTCGATGATCGTGTTAGTTTGATACCAGTGAAATTTGACCACTCGACCATTTCGGATTCCGGACCAAGTTTCGGTCAGGGGATCGAAGGGGTAAAGTTTTTGGCATTGGGGGCTAAGAATAATTTGACCTTTCGGCCAACACAGCCCCCAATAACCATCGATGAAGATTCGGCGTAAACCTCCGGCATCGATGGAACTAACATTTTGACGGCCGTGAATTCGTTGCAATCTTTTTCGTGCTCGATCCGACATGGTTTTTCCTCCGTTGCTTTAAATTGTCAAAGACCAGTTCCTAAAAGACCAAAAAACCCGACCGGTGGTCGGGCTGGCTTTTGATTATGTAGATTCTAGCTAAGCAAAAGTCAAACCGCCACCGCTGATCGGGCTAAGCAACAAGAAAAAGAAATTGGCGTTTTGATGAGACATAATTTAAGAATACCAAAAACAAAATTTTTAGCAAAGGGGTTTATTTTGTGCGAAATCGGATGTCGCACAAAATAACGTGTTGTAATATGTTCTAGATCCGATCCGGAACAATTTTTAGAAAAAATAAGGCCCAAGCGCGATTGGGGGTCGGCTTGGGCCATGGGACTATGGTGGGTGCGGATGCCTGATTACCGGAGGCAGTCAGGTAGGAACCTTTGCTACGAGGTCATTTCCGCTTCAGTCCCAACTGTTCGGGGCGCTCATCTTTTAGTTTAACTAGATTCCCTGTGGTCTCTGCCACAGGTCTGCTAACGCTCACAGAGCGGAACCGACCCACAGGGTAAATGCCCTGTGGTGTCGGAAAAAGTTTTACTTGATTCCTTATTTTGAGTCAATCTACAGCGGGCGGGCTTGGTAATCGGCCGTCCGCTGTTTCAATTTGGTTTCTAGGGCTTCTCGTGTGAGTAGTCCGGCTTGAGCGCCGATGTGTTGGACTACCGAAGCAGAATTGATCGGTCCCCAACTTAAAGCTTCAACTAAATTTTTACCGAGACAGAGCGCCGAGACGGTAGTAGATGCGAGAGCATCACCAGCCCCGGTGCGTTGAACCGGTGGTTTTTCATCCGGCCAAATCGGCAGGAAGAAATTGCTGCCGGCTTCGTCTTGATAGTAGGCGCCGGCTGGACCGTCGGTAATGACGACCACTTTTGGTCCCAATTTTTTCAGACCGGCTAATAAATTTTTAATCTCATTGTTGTTGGTTTTTAAAATTCGTTTAGCCTCGGCCAGATTGCAAAAGAAAATTTCGCTGCGCTGATAAATACCAGCCAATTGCTCCGGTCCCATAGCAATTTGGTAGGTCCCGGGTTGGAAGGCTAATTTAACGCCCGGATTTTTCTGGAGATAGGCCAGAATGGCTTGGTGATAATCGGCCGTGTTCTCGCCGAGGGAACTTAAGTAGAGCCATTTGGCCGCCGATACCTTGGGCCAGGCATAGTCATAAGTTTCGTGATGAATTAAAATCGTCCGATCATTGGCATACCACAGGACGTAGTGATAATTGGTTTTTTTGCCGGTTTGCTTCTCGATAAAATCAGTCGCTACTTTTTCCCGGCGAAAAGTACCCAAAGCCAGGTCGGCATTTTGATCCACACCGAGATGAGAAATGAAGGCGGTTTTTAGCCCCAGTCGGGAGGCGGAGACCGCGGCATTGGCGCTATTACCAACGGCCGGGACCAAGGTGGCTGATTGATAGGGGATCTTGTCACCGAAGCGCAGGCATAATTCTTCACCAATAGCTGGATCACGAATGGTGGCTTCTTCTAAACGAATAAAACAATCCATGACGGTATCGCCG
>CAYHUF010000062.1:0-3951 GCA_964359775.1 uncultured Candidatus Saccharibacteria bacterium | reverse complement strand
CGCCTGTTAAGCGATTGGTCGTAGGTTCGAATCCTACCCGCGGAGCAAGCTAAGAAAAACCGGCCTTAGGCCGGTTTTTCTGTTGGCGAGTGAAAGACGGGTAGGATTCGAACCGCAGGCGCAAGTCAGCAACGAGCAAAGCGACTATGCTGACTTAGCGTCTCGACCTGAAGGGAGAGGTGAATTCCATGGGACTGCGATTTCTGCAGATTTACTACAATCTAAGAAATCGGGAGCCTACCCGTGGAGCCCATTTAGAAACAAGAAAAATGGTGGCTGACCCCATTTACCGGAGCATGGCTGACCCCATTTATCCGCTTTTGGAGCGGCTCTACTGATTGCCCTGACCGTCTTATTTAGTTTTTGGTCGCTTAAGGCCCGGCTAGTCTAAAGTGAGTTTTAGTGCTATCATTTCTTCCATCAGTTGGAAATAATTTTAATCGTTTAAAATAAGCAATCACTATGGCCAAAAGAGACACCGGCATTAATAAGGTCAAGACCTCCCGTTCGCGCAAAACCAAAAAACGTCTTGATATCAAACGAGAAATGTTGGCAAAAAAGGCGAGTAAGAAGTTGAAAAAGTAAGCTGATTTTTCACTTAAAACCAACCCGATGAGGATTAGGTTGGTTTTTGGTTTGACTAATCAAGACTTAACTTAAAGAAGGAGGCTAAATCCGGCTCGAGTTAAGACTTTTTAACTCTCTTGGTGGAGTTCTGGTCAGGGAGTATAATTGTAGGATAAGGAGGAATACAAGCTAAATATAAAAAATATATGGGATACGCTCGCGAAGCTCCTAGTTTGACACCTCAACCTGAAGATGATCATAGCTTTCTCGTGGAGGCAAAAAAGGATATCGATTTGACGATTGAAGAGATGAGAGATTTTCTTTATGCCAAGGCGATTGCTCCGGAAACTTTGCCGGAAATTAAAACTTTTTTGGATCCATTTGAAATTGCGACGGCCGGACCTGAACGCTTGCAAGAATTGCAAGACAGAATTATTTATCCAAACAGCAAGCCGGATAATATCATTCAATTTCCCGGGTCAGCTGGAAAATGATCGGTTTTAGCGCTCCAAATCTAAAACTTCATCAATCCGGATTTTGGCTACAAATTCCGGGACGTGGCTGACTAGGATCATCGCTCCTTCGTATTGATTGAGGGCTTCGGCAATGATTGGTAAGTGACGGAAGTTGATATGATTGGTCGGTTCATCCAAAATTAAAAGTCCCGGTTTTTGCAAGACCAAGCGAGCAAAAGCTACCAGCCCTTTTTGGCCCTCGGACAGATCGCCGATTTTGGAGTTGATTAAATCCGCCCCGATCAAGAAGCTGGCGGCGGTGGCCCGGAGTTTTTCTTCAATTTGTTCGACCATGACCGAAGCCAGGGACTGATGAACCGTATCTTGGAAATTTAGGGTCGAAAAATCTTGGCGGTAATAACCGACTCGAACGCCGGAGGCAATCTGAGCTTTATTCGGGTCGCCACTGGCAATAGTTTCTAAGAGAGTGCTTTTGCCAATACCATTAGGGCCGGCCAGTAATAAATGGCGATTTTTCTTGAGGGAGATTTTGACCGACTTGGTCACCGGTTTATGATTTTTGACCACGGTGATGGTTGAAATATTTAATAGTTCGCCCGACAGGTCGGGTTGATGGGGGATGTTGAAAGGGCGAATAGTTTTGTCCTCGCGCCGGATGTCGGCTTTGGCTTCTTCCATTTCATCGGCCAGATCCCGCATTCGTTTGGCCAAGACTCGCATCTTTCCACCTTTGTTGGCAAAAAAGTTTGCCTTGTCTTTTTTCTCCTGAATAATCTTAGACAATTGGGCGTTCTTCATATTTTCTTTTTCAATCCGAGCAGTGATTTGCTCGACCACGTCAAAATAATTGTCGGCGTATTGTTCGATTTTGCGGGTGAAAACATCGAGATATAAAATGCCGTGAGTGAAGGCGTTCAAGAAATCGGCATCGTGGGAAATAACTAAGCAAGTCTTTTTGTAATCTTTGAGAAATTGAGTCAGATGGGCAATGCCGGCCTTGTCGAGATTATTAGTCGGCTCGTCCAACAGTAGCAGATCGGGATTTTGAATTAGGGCCGAGGCTAAGAGCAGGCGAGCTTGTTGGCCACCAGAAAAAGAGCGGATAATTTTATCGTGCGGGGCTTTGAGATTGACCGTCTCTAGCACCTCATCAATCCGAGGATTGATATCGTAAACGGTTTTAGCAAAACAGGCTTGGAAGAAATCCCGGACCGACAGATCCAATTGTTCGCGGGGGATGACTTGGCGGGAGATGGCAATCGAGACTTGGTTGGAGATATTGATCTGGCCAGCTTCCGGCTGGAGTTCCTTGGTCAGTAATTGAAAAATAGTGCTTTTGCCGGCCCCGTTTTGGCCCATCAGGGTAATCTTGGTGCCCCGGCGGACCGAAAAATCCACCGCCTCTAAAATCGGGTGGTTGAGGCCGTAGCCAAAGGAGACCTCGTCAAATTTAATGATTATTTCGTCAGCCATAATTTTTAGGTCTTGAATCGCAAAACTCCTCTTCATTGACACCTTTTTAGGGTACGACTTTTAAAAGCTTTAAAAAGTCTGAAGTTCTCGGCTCGACAGCCTCGAAACCCCCTAAAAAGGTGCAAACGAGCGAGTTTTGTCTCTCAAGCTCACAAAAAAAATTCACCCGGCGGGTGAGTTCCTTTGACTCCATCATAACACGTTAGGGGTAAAATGAGAAGTTGAATAATTTTTGTGCGACATCGGATGTCGCACAAAAATTAACCGAAAGACTAGAGACTAAATTCAGGTCGGCATGCTAATATAGAGGTCAGTTAATAATTTACAGTTATCATGTCTCGTTTTTTAAAGCATCACCGTAAAAATTCACCAAACCTAAAGAAAAACCTCCTTTTTGTGGCTTTGGCCTTAGGGTTGTGTTTAGGCGCTTTTTTCCTGCTTAATTTTATTGCTTACGCTAAATTGTCGCAACAAGGGTATCGTTCTCCTCTTTTAGCTAAAGAAAAAGCCGCGGTTAATACTGGGGCGGTTCTTTTGCCACCGCCGGCACCACTTAAGCTCGACCAGTTGGCTTATGACCAAAAATTAATTCAATTGGCCAATTACCCAACTTCGACGGGAACGACCAGTGCCAAAACGGCCTCGACCACTAAAAGACTGTGGCCGGCCAAAGCGGTTTATCCCAATGGGGGAGCAATCCTACCCTTCAAACGCATCGTGGCTTATTACGGTAATTTCTATTCCAAACAAATGGGGGCTTTGGGTCAGTATCCACCGGCCGAGATGTTGAGTCGGCTCGATCGGGAAGTGAAGCGGTGGGAAGCGGCCGACCCAAGCACACCGGTGGTGCCAGCTATTCATTACATTGCCGTTACGGCTCAAGCTAGCGCCGGCGCTGATGGCAAGTATCGTCTGCGGATGCCGAAGGAACAAATTGACATTGCCATTAAGTTGGCGGATCAAATCCACGGCTTGGTTTTTCTCGATATTCAAGTTGGTCTCAGTACCCTCCAAAGTGAAATTCCCCAACTGGAACCTTATCTGAAACGACCGGAAGTCCATCTGGGGATTGATCCCGAATTTTCAATGAAGACCGGGGCCAAACCGGGAACGGTCATTGGTTCTTTTAGCGCTACGGATATTAATTACGCCGCCACTTATTTAGCTAAAATTGTCCGGGACAATCATTTACCACCGAAAATTTTGATTATCCATCGTTTTACCCAACCGATGGTGAAGCAAGCTTTGCAGATCAAACCTTTGCCGGAAGTTCAAATTGTTATGCATATGGACGGCTGGGGCTCACCGGCCAAGAAAATTGATTCCTACGTTCATTTTGTGGCTCACGAACCGATCCAATTCACCGGTTTCAAATTATTTTACAAAAACATTCCTTTTATGAGTATGGACGATGTAGTTGAGTTAGTGAAACAAA
>CAYHUF010000061.1:0-4230 GCA_964359775.1 uncultured Candidatus Saccharibacteria bacterium | reverse complement strand
TTCAAGTCCCACCTCCGGCACCAAGAAAACCGCGAAAGCGGTTTTTGTGTGCCGGAGGTGGGACTTGAAGGCCACAGCCTTATTGAGCCAGCAGGCGAAATGGCGAGGCACGGCTAGTAAAAATTTTGCGACGGCAAAATTTTATGCGGAGCCTAGGCCCACCTTAAGCCAGACCCTTGCATTTCTCCTGATTTTTCATATGCTAAAGTCAGAAACGCTCTTAAGCCATCATTGGATGGGAAAGGAGGTCTTGTGTCCAACAACGCCAAGCAAGCACGGAGACTCGAAAGAGTTGGACGAGTTTTAGCAATCAAGGGTCGAATCATGTCCGAACATCAAGGATTAATGCCACTAATTGTCGACGGCCTAATGACCTTGGTTGTCGGGCGGATCACCAAAGACCAGGAAGCGCCAAATCGGGAGATGACTTTAACTAGGGAAAAAGGACTGGTCTTGGAATACTTATTAAGAGGTGGCTACTGTCGACAGAAGTTGACCGTCCATACTCGATCACCAGCAGAAGCGAGAAGGTTAATGACTACCTACCAGCAAAAGCTGACGGGCGAAGAAACTCTCCGATTTGATGAATTAGCTTAAGCTAAAACCCGGCGTCGCTTAAAGCGGCGCCATCATTTTTTATGAAAAATAAACCATCGGCCCAAGGCCGATCCGCCTTGGGCGGAAAACCTAAAATTATTATCTTGCTAGGTCCGACCGCTTCCGGTAAAAGCGACTTGGCGGTCAAACTGGCTAAGCGGTTTGGCGGTGAAGTAATTTCCGCTGATTCCCGCCAAGTTTATCGCGGACTTAATATCGGGGCCGGGAAAATAACCAAGAAAGAAATGCTGGGCACCCCCCATCACTTGCTGGACGTGGCCGACTCTAAGCGAGTCTTTACCGTTACCCAATATCAAAAATTAGCGAAACAAGCGATTCAGGAAATCCTCGGCCGGGGCCACCTGCCCATCATTTGCGGGGGCACCGGTTTTTATCTGGAAACCCTGGCCTTTGATAAAATCCTGCCGGAAGTTAAACCGAATTTAAAATTAAGGAAGATATTAGAAAAAGAAACGGTCGAAAAATTGTGGCAAAAATTGCAAAAATTGGATCCGGATCGAGCGACCAAGATTGATCCTTATAACAAAGTCCGGTTGGTTCGAGCGATTGAAATTGCCACCGAACTAGGTGCGGTACCTCCACTCCCCAAATTAGACTCGCCTTATGATTGTCTGTGGCTTGGCTTAAAACCAAACGACCAAAAGCTGGCTCAGAATATCCACCGACGTTTGTTGAAACGCCTCCAACAAGGCCTGGTGGCCGAAGTCAGGAAACTGCAGCAAGCTGGTGTCAGCTGGAAACGCCTAGATGATTTGGGTCTGGAATATCGCTACGTGGCCCAATTTTTACAAAATCGCCTAGATAAAACTGAAATGTTGAAGCAGTTGGAATCAGCCATCTGGCAATTTGCCAGACGCCAAATGACCTGGTTTCGACATCTACCAGAAATCAAGTGGCTTAAGAATCAAAGCGAAGCCAGCAAACTAATTAAACAGTTTTTAGCTAAAAACTAGAAACCAAACCAGCCTTTAAAGCGACTAAAGAGAGATTTTTTAGGTTGAGCTTTTTCCATCAAGACTTTGTTCACAAAAGAAGAAGCGTTTACTTGGGAAGCAGATTTAGAATTCTCTGGAATAGCTAGTTGTTGCTTTAAATCAGAAATTCGTGACAATTCTTGAGCTTTTGTCTGTAAAGTTTTAATATCCTCGGCACTAGCTCCGTTTTTCTCCAGCGCTTCGATCGTCAAATCACCAAAAGTTTCAATTTCTTTTTGATAAAGTGGTAACAAAATTTCTTGCCACTTTTTTGGCAGGAGATCAAAGGGAATTTTTTCTTTTTTGGCTCGCTCGAAGACCTTATCAACCACCTTAGGATCGGTCCAACTATCCGGACTGACCGTCGCCGCCAAAATTTCTTGCTTGTTAAAAGTGTCCTGGTCTACCGGTAAAAATTTTTCTTCTTTTCGTTTTAAAACATGCTTCTGCCAAATCAGTGGCAGGTCATTGAAATGGATTGTTTCCGACGAGTCTTCTTCAGTTAATTGATCATTATCCATTTCTAAATCTAACTCCGGCTGTTCCGGTTCATCAATGGGTTCCAAGTCTAAACCGGAATCGAGAGAATCAGGCTCCATAGCGGAAACTTCTGTTAATGGGGACTTTTTATCTGGTTTCGGCGGCAACTCCGGCTCAAGAATAATTTCAGGAAAAGCATCATCTCCACTGAAAGCTATTGCTTCGGCATCAGTCATCTCTCTCGCCAAGCCCGGCCGAGGAGGCGCTCCTTCGTTTTTCTCGCCACCTAAATTTATTGTATCCATATTAAAGATAATTATAGCAATCTAAACTTAGAGAGCAACTCGGGCGGGTCCACCCCGACTCGAACGGGGAACGGCGGTTTTGGAGACCGATGTTTTACCATTGAAACTATGGACCCCTAAAACATTTTGCTTGACAAAATGTTCGGGCGATCCGTCCTTTAAGGACGGATTTAGCCGAAAAATACTTTAGAACAAAAACCCCTGATTGGGGCCAATATAGCACAAAAAATGGCTAAAAGAAAAGCCCTGGTTAAGGGGCTATTTCTTGGTTTCAATATGAGTGGTGGACTTTTTACACCATTTGCAAAATTTCTTAAGCTCGATTTTCCGCTCCACTTTTTTGCGGTTTTTCCGGCTCCAGTAATTGATCCGTTTGCAGGTTTTACAACCTAATTTGATGAGTTGGTCTTGGGACATAAATTTAAAAATAGGCCATTAGACTATAGCAGATTGGGACGCTTGGAGCAAGCCCCCCGCACCCTGATAGATGTGGGGGCTTGCTCCGCTGATTTGTTTTAGCGAAATTCGGACGAGGCTACTTTTTCTTCCCAAATTTAAATTTATCAAAAAGCAAAATCCGTATCCCTAATAATTCAAGACCGATAATTGCTAACCAGGAACCGGGGGTGAGAGGGGTGAGGAGAGAGGCAAGGCCAACAAGAATTAAAATAATCCCCGCCATTTTTTTTGTTTCCGGACTGTTCTGGATATATTCTTTAATAATTTTGAGCAATTTCATAAACATCTTAAGTTAATCTTCTCCGGTAAAAGAATTTCGCATCTCTTCGGACAGAAGAATTGATCCGGCAAATCTACACAATTTAGGCTTATTTATTTGGTGCGTAGGGAGGGACTCGAACCCCCGAAGGCCGAAGCCAACAGATTTACAGTCTGTCCTCGTTGCCGCTTGAGTACCTACGCCTGGATGAAATTTTCAAACCTCTTTTGGTGCTTCTCATTCGCCGGGACGATCTCTCTGAAAAATCTAATTACTTCCGGTCTTTTGGTGAGATAGATTTTATGAGCACTGACCGCCGATGGACTGTATGATAGCTTTTTTAGCATTAGCTGTAAAGAGCGTAAAAGCGGTAAAGAATAATTAATAAAGGCAATTTGAGTCCCAAAGCGAAGCTTATAAACAGAACCATCCGTGTCAAAAAAGCCCCTTAAAAATCTTTCCCTATACTCTTTTCGACTAAATATCCAAACCGGCACATTTACTTGGGCCTTTACCTTATTAAAAACCAGACCCTCTGATTGTAGCCAGTTGGTTAGTTCAACCGAGCCAATGTAGATATCCCGATAACCTCTTTTTCTAATGGCAATCTTGGCCGAGACGCCGAAGAGTCTTTCCATCAAGTTAGCCACGTATTGCACATAAGGAAGCTCTTTTGTTCCTAGGGTTACAATAGTTTGGAAGTGAGACAAACTGCCATCGCCAAGCATGATTCCAAAAAACTCAGCCAGGTCGGGCGAATAGCCCATTGGAATAATGATATCACTTCGGCGATTTTGATAATTTAGCTTTCGTTCCGGACAAGTGGCAATACCTAACCTTTTTAGGCGATCGTAAACTGTCTGAAATTTGATCCCTAAAATCTTGGCCACTTCAGCCATCGTTTTGTTTTGCAAAACATACAAATCATAAAGTTCCGATCGATACTGTTCTTTTTCTAATTCAGTCCAGGGTCGAGCCATGGCTAAATTATAATACTTTACTGATTAAATCGCAATTGACTACTCTGTCTTTTGTCTTGACTTTTTAGACTATAGGTGGTAAAAATCTTAGTTGTAAAAATATGCCCCCATACCCCTCAATCCGAACACTCAACTAAGTTTTTAATTTCTCTCAT
>CAYHUF010000060.1:0-4250 GCA_964359775.1 uncultured Candidatus Saccharibacteria bacterium | reverse complement strand
AATCGGCTGAAAAATTTTAATATTTGTCCTCAAAATTAAGAGATGATGATTACTCGCCGTTTCCAGCCAGCTAGAAATTTAGTCCGATCGATCGAAGTGATAATTTGATCGCGGTCTTTGATTTCTGGATCGGCGTAAATAATTTGCCCAGTTTGCTCTCCGGCCAGGACAATCAAGTGCCCGTCTTTAGTGGTCGGATCAAAGTGGGAATGGATTGAGACTAAGACTGGAGTCTGACCAAGATAAGTCGTCAATTTTACCCAAGCTTCTTCCGGGCTTAAAGCGGCCCAATCATAATTGGTACCGTTGGCTCCATAGTGTTCGGATAATTTAGCTAATTCAGCATGCTTCCAACCAATGCCGGGCAGATAGGCATTTTGCTCGACACCAGTCTGAATCATCGTCTTAAGGTCCGGTGTTTGATAGTCGAGAGTATCTAAGGCGATTTTCAGTGCTACGATGCCACAAGCCCGGTTTTGCCAGCGCGGTTCGCTAATATCTAAATATTGAGATAGGGGAGCCAGGTGAAGCATTTAAGCGTCACTTAATAAACGTTTGGCAAAAACAATTTTATAGTGGGGGTCGGCAATAAGCTCGCTTAATTTTTGTTGAATCACGCCCCGGTCGCCTTTGGCGTGGATAACTTCATTTGGACCAATAATGAGAGCGACATGGCCGATATTGATTGGCCGACCCTGGAAAAATTCATCATTGTAGTGACCGCGATCACCCCGAAAAAAGATTAGATCGCCAGGTTGAAATTTTTCAGGTTGATCAGGAGCTAATTCCAAGCCGGTCGTTTGACCGGCTTGAAGAATGGCCGAGCGGGGGAGCTCGAGACCGATTTGTTTAAAAAGATATTGAATAAAACTGGAGCAATCAAAAGTTTCGCTGTCACCACTCGCCGCGCCATAAGCGTAAGGGGTGCCGATTTTAGCTTTGGCCAATTCAATTAGTTTGGCAATTTTTTCGTCTCTAGTCATCGCTTAAGCTTAGGCCGATAGTAACAAAAAGGCAAGATTTCTCGTTCTGAACCTGGGGGGAAGTTGAGCTTCCCCCGTTGGACTTGACAGATTAGTCTAGTAGGTGTATAATAGAATCAGATCATTGAAATTGCGAATCGCCCAGCGAAAACAAACCGAGTCTGCTGCGTAGGCGATTCAGTTGAATCGTTCTTGGAACAGCGAGCTCACAACCAGAAAGGAACATGCTATGAATAGCGAGTTCACATTACGTCAGGGAGCAGGTCAGAAGTTGGAGTTTGCCGTTCAACGTAACGATGGAACGACGGAGGATATTGAATATCTCTCCACCGGCAAAAATTTTGGCGCAGTCACATTGTTGCGGATGGGGAAAGCTAAGCTTGTTGAAGTCACCGAAAGCGGGTCCGAAGGGGCCGTCATTCCGATGACGCCAACGCCCACCGCGTGGACCTTCGATGATGAGGGTAACATCTACTTCACGCTCACTAGCAATGGCTTTACCCGCGAACAGTGGGAACAGCACCTCGAGTGTCGTGGTTGGCGAATCGGCGACTATGCACGTCAAGTGCTGCGTCGCGCAAGCGAAACGCCGACCAATGGCGTCACCTACAACATCGTGGTGCGTCCAGGCAAGAAGATCAGCGACAGCGACCGTATCACGAAGAAGATTCGTGCGACCGCCGACAAGAAAGGCTGGCTCAAGCCTCATTGGGAGGTCGCATGCCTGATCCGCGACACGTTCACGGATGAGCAGTTGGAACAGATGGGTCTGTGGTATATCGTCACGATGCACGAACCCATCAATGATTCCGGCGGCAGCCCGCACCTCCTTTGTGCGGACCGGCTCGGCGATGGTCGTCGGTTGGACGCTTACTATGGCAGGCCTGGCGACGAGTGGAGCGACGGTGGTGGTTTCGCGTTTGTTGTCCCGCAAGTTGGTCCTAAAACATAAGACTCTCTGGACTTCGGTCCTTAGAAACTTAGTCCTTGGCCCTGCATTCAATTAACTTTGGGTGCAGGGCTAAATTTTTGCATAAAAATAAGATATACTAGCGTTGGCAGTAGGTGAATATGTGGGCGACTATCCCAGTAGGCGAATTAGCAAATTCGCTCTGGGAGTAAATTCTACTGAATGAAGTTTTCCACTACTGAACCCAGTATCCATACATCGAGAGTGTCTCAATGAGAACATTGGCCCTGTGGGCGAGATTAAGGTTTCAGACAGAGTGATATATGTAGACACTTCACAAAAAATGAAGCTACTTGGCACGAGGCATTAAGGCATTATTATGCCGGATAAGATTCAGCCCCGAGAGTTATTCAAAGGGTGGTGGCGTAGAAGATGTCTCGCGCAATTCCGACGGTAACCCGAACCTCCTCAGTGCGAACCGGAACGACGATGGTCATTGGCTGAACGCGTACTATGACAGGCCTGACGACAAGTGGAACGACAATGGTGGTTTCGCGTTTGTTGTCCCGCAAATCTCTTCATTTCTCCTCTACTTTTTAGTAGGGGAGTTTTGTTTTATTGGAATCGACTGCAAAGCCCTTTGAATTTGGCCATTCCAACCACCGAGCATTTTTCCAATCTCATTAAGCTGAATCGATAGAGCACCATATTTCTTGTTGTCTAATGATTTGGTTTCCCAAAGGACCATCAATAAAATTTTTAGAGTATCAAGCTTACGAATTGCTAGTAAAACATATGGTTGTTTCTGCTCTCGGCCTAAGAAACTGGCAATACTAATGGCTTCGATGATTTCGACAAATAGAGTATCGATCCGTTGGCCCAAAGAGTGGCGATGAAGTTTGGGTAAGATTTGGTAATAGTCATACCACAAGAGATAAACTTCCTTCAGCTTCTGGAGTAGTGGTAAAAGTCGAGGGGGGGGGGTTAGAATTACCCTCATGAGTCGAATTAAATTTAGTCATAACTACGAGCATATCATTTCTATGGGAAATTTGCTCGAGGCCTGGTCGGAATTTGTCCGAGGCAAACGCTCTCGTGCCGATGTCCTCTGGTTTGGCCGAAACTTGATGGGGAATATCATCGCTTTGCAACATAATTTGGAGACCAAGGTTTATCGCCATTCAGCCTATGAAGCGTTTAAAATTAACGATCCAAAACCGCGGGATATCCACAAGGCCAAGGTCCGAGATCGACTCTTGCACCACGCTCTCTATCGGCAACTCTATCCCTTTTTTGACCGGACTTTTGTTTCAGATTCATTTTCTTGTCGAAAAGGTAAGGGCACTCATAAAGCTTTAAAACGATTTCAGCAATTTTCTCGGCAGGCTTCAAGAAATAACACTAAGCAATGTTGGGTGCTAAAATGTGATATTAGAAAATTTTTTGCTTCGATCGATCACGAAGTTTTGTTCGGGATTTTAGTGCAATATCTTCCGGACCAGGAGGTTCTCAATTTATTGAAAGAGGTGGTTAATAGCTTTCACTCGATTAGACCAGGAGTCGGTTTGCCGTTAGGTAATCTGACTTCTCAACTTCTGGTTAACATTTATATGAACGAATTTGATCAATTTGTGAAGCATAAACTGAAAGCCAAATATTATATTCGTTATGCTGATGATTTTGTCATTTTTTCGCAGGATAAAAACTGGTTGGAGGAGATTCTACCTAAAATTAGCCAGTTTTTGCGATCAAAACTTCAACTGGAGCTACATCCTAATAAGGTCTCGATCAAGACGATTGGCTCCGGTGTCGATTTTCTTGGTTGGGTCCATTTTCCTAATCATCGGGTTGTGCGAACGACAACTAAAAAGAGAATGTGGCGGAAATTAGAAAAGCTGGAAAATGATCTTAATGTCCTGAATTCTTATTTGGGATTACTTAGTCACGGTAATGCTAAGAAGCTGCAAATTAGTCTTGACTTGAAGTTTCGACAGTCTTGAAAAGTTTAGCTCCTCTTAGAGGCCGATAGCAACAAAAAGGCAAGATTTTTCGTGCTGAGCTTTAAGATGTTATAATCACCCGATGACCTCTCGTATCTCTAAAATAGCGGTTTTAGGTTTACTTACCCTGGCTTTCATTTGGCCTAGCGTGACTTTGGCTACGACTGGTAACTTGGTTTTTAGTGTCTGGATTCCGTATTGGAAAAAAACGGCGGCGGTGCCGGAAACTTTGGCGCACCTCGATCAACTCAATTCCATCAGTCCTTTTTCTTATGAAGTGAAGCCGGATGGGACCTTAATTGATCGAATGAAAATTACTCAAGCGCCTTGGCCGGATTTGATCAGCGCCGCTCGAGC
>CAYHUF010000059.1:0-4260 GCA_964359775.1 uncultured Candidatus Saccharibacteria bacterium | reverse complement strand
CGAGGAGAATTTTTTTCATTAAGAAATGGTTGAACCAGCTGGAACCGGCTGATCGGGTTTTAGGAGCACTGCTTCTCCGGCTTCACTGTGGGCGGCGAGGATCATGCCTTGACTCTCTAAACCTAACAAGGTTCGTGGTTCCAAATTAGCAATGATGGTAATTTGTTGGCCAATCAAAGTGGCTGGCTCGTAAGCCTTGCCAATGCCGGCAATGATTTGACGTTGCTCGGTGCCGAGATCGACGGAGAGTTTCAAGAGCTTATCAGAGCCTTCGACGCGCTCGGCGGAGAGAACGGTGACGATTCGGAGCTCTGATTCTTTGAATTGGTCGTAGGAAAGCATAAAGTTAGCAAGAAAGCTTATAAGCAAGTAAGTTGATAAGCAGGTAGGAAATAAGCGAATAAGTTAGTAAGCAAGTAAGCGTTTAAGTTGATAAGAATTAAGCTAAGAAATAAAGCCCTCGGGATTTTGCTTACGTGATTATCGCTTGCACGCTTACTGGCTACTTTCTCAAGACTAGCATCTTTTTTCCAGTAAAGGAAATCAGGGTCGAAGGCTGGTTTTTGACTGGCCCGGCTTGGTAAAAATCAACTTGGCCGCCGAAGTAGACTCTGGCTTGTTTGATGGTTTGGGCCGGAGGCAAGCCTTCAGGATTGGCGCTGGGGGCCACTAGCGGGCCGGTAGCTAGGAGTAAAGTCCGGAGGGCCTTGGGATAGGGGAGGCGAAAGGCTAGGGTTCCGGTGCCGCGGTGGAGGTATTTAAAGTGTTTCAAAGCCGCCTTTTTAAGTGGCAAGATGATCGAAACCGGCCCGGGCCAAAGCGTCGCCAAAAGCGACCTTTGGCCCGGGCTTAATTTCACCCCAAATAAATCCAAATTTTTTTCTTGCCCCAGCAAAATAATCAGCGGTTTCGTCGGGGTCCGTTTTCGGACCTGATAGATCCGCTCGATGGTGTCAGGGACTAAGGCCGGGCCCACCAGACCATAAATAGTATCTGTTGCCAGGACCCCAATTCCACCAGATTTTAGGATTTTGACAAGGTTTTTAGTTGGTTGCTTGAGCATTTCTTAAAACTAGCAAAAATTGCTGATTTTTACTATGATCTGGGTATATTAGTAAACGCTACATTTTACCCCGTTAGAAATTTGTGGACGTTTTAGTTTGGGCTCATAGTCTAGTGGTACGACGCGTCATTCGCATTGACGAGGCCCGGGTCCGATTCCCGGTGAGTCCACAGTAATTTCTATTCGGAGCACTTGTAGAGGCGCGAGTCCGATTCTCGCTAGCTCCACCATAACGAATTTGAAGAATAATTATAGACATTATACCAAAAAGTTCGGACTTACTTCCAGCAGAATCCTGAAGATGTGGCACGCGCGGAGCGTGTGGTGACTCTGACCTAATCGTACATTTCGAAAACCTTTCCGCCACACTGCCTTGAAGAGCCTCGGCGGAAATCCCGAAAGAAAAAACACTCCAACATTCTTGCGAATGTCGGAATGTTTGAGTCATAATTAAAGATATGAAAACCTCAAGACAATTGGAAAGGTATTTTAAAGGAGCCGCGAACCATTGGCGTTTAGATATTATGAAATTGCTTTACCAAGAAGAAGACTTAAGTCTGGAAGATCTGGCGGAAACTCTTAATGCCAATGTTAAAACTTTATCCGAACACACTAAACGCCTAGTCCAGGCCGGTCTTTTAAATAAAACTTATCATGGTCGGGCGGTGGCACACTCACTTTCGCCCTATGGCCGGAAGTTTATCGGATTTATAAAAACATTCTGACATTCTTGCGAATGTCAGAATGTTTTTAGGGAAAGAAAAGCGGGGGTAAAAACGAGTGATTATTTTTTGTCTTCTTTCTGAAACAGGTAATTGAGATAAATAGTCACCATGACCAAGATTAGGGTTAGGATGGCGGCATAGATAAATTTAGCCCAGATAGTGTCTTGACTCAAGACGAAAATATTGTCGATGGTGGATTTGATGGCTTCGTTCCAGGCTAGGCCAGCCACCAAGCTGAAAGCGGCGGTAATGTAACCGATCGTTTGACCCCGAATTTTTTCCTTCAATTCATGCTGGAAAGTCGGTGCCAGAGCGGTGATTTTTGGGCGGCTTTTTTACGTGGCATTACTACCTTTATAGCACAAGATTTGACAAGCGCCAAGCGCTTAGAGTTTGGCCGCCAAATCTTTGGCCAAGTCGAGATCGGCGCGGACTTGGGCCAGAGCCTCGGTCCAAAATTCCGGGTGGCTGATGTCGAGACCTAGATTGAGGAATAATTGTTTGGGGGAAGCGGAAGAACCGGCGGCTAGGAAAGTTTTGACCGGGCCGATAAATTTTTTATCGGCCCGGATTTTCCGCTGGAGGTTTTTGGAAATCAAGAGACCACTAGCATAAGAATAAACATAAAAGAAACGCCGGAAATGACTCCAATAGACCCACCAATTTTCCATGCCGGGGCTAAGCTCAATACTGTCGCCTAGATAAGCAGCCATTTCGGCTCGAAATAATTCACCAATGCGTGGAGCCGGCAAGAAACCGGCTTGACGAAATTCTTGATGCAGTTTTTGTTCGAAACGATAAGCGGCCACTTGGCGGAAAATAGAAGAGACGTCGTCATTGAGCTTGGCCATCAATAAATTTAATTGCTCGGCCGAGCTGGCATTTTGACGCAATTCCTCCAGGACGAAATCTTCCATCAAGGTGCTAGCCACTTCAGCAGTGGAAGTGGGGGAACCGAAATCCAGAGCGTGGCAATTCTTTCGCATCAACTCGTTATTGATGCCGTGACCGACTTCGTGAGCCAGGGTCAAGACATCGCGCAATTGATTGGTGTGATTGAGGAGAATATAGGTTGGCAGAATTTTTAATTCGTGAGCGCAGAAAGCGCCGCTACCCTTGCCCTTTTTAGGGAAGGCGTCAATCTGACCGTTTTGGAGAAAGCCTTCGAAGATGCTAGCGAATTCCGAATCAAGGTTTCTAAAAACTTTAGCCGTCAACTGGCAAGCTTGATCGAAATCATAAGTTTTTTCGGTCTCACCGACCGACAGGTTACGTTCGTGATAGGCTAATTTTTTGACCCCCAAGAGTTTAGCTTTTAAGGCGTAATACTCGTGAGCAATCGAGTAGGCATCCTCCACGCTTTTAAGCATCGCGTCGACAATGGCCGGTTCGATATCGTCGCCCGATAAACGCAGTTCATCCGGCCGGCCGACTTTCCGTAATTGATCTTGATTCTTTTTGTATTCTAAAATCGAATTTAATTCGGCTTCAGCCAGTTCCAATTTGTCACTTAAAATTTGATTAAAAACAGTCGCGGCTTCATCGCGCAATTTTTTGCCCGGATGATTCATCAGACTGATAATTTCAGCCACGCTTTTGGCTTCGCCTCCGACCGAGCGCTCTTCTTTGGCCAGGGAATTTTCGGTTAGCCGAATCCAATTATTGAAAGCCGGACCGGAATGAAGGGTAACAATTTTTTCTTCAGCCTCGCTTAAACTGTATTTATGTTCGGCAAATAATTGCTCCAGCCAATGGCGGTAAATGGCTAGATCGGGAGCAGTCAAAAATTCCCGCTGTTTGTTCGCGTCGACTCCCCCTAAACGGAGTGGAAAAAATTGGAGTTTATTGACCAGGTTTTGGACTTGATCTTGAGTCTTAGCCAATTTGGCTTTGATGACCGGATTATTTTGATCGAGTTCAGATTGGAGCCAGAAAAAATAATTGCGGGAGGTATCACAGCCGAATTGCTCGGACAGGCGAGTGAAGTGGTCGAGGGCTTCTTTGAGGATGACCGGATTTTTGAGCCAGTCATCACGGTCGCGCCAGTGGCGTTCAAATAGCTCGACTTCAGTAATCGCTCGCTTTTCAGCTTCAGCAAGCCGAGGGTCGTCTAGACCGCTAAAAATCGGGCTTAAATTCCAGTCAGTTTTGATTTTCATGGTTTACCCTGTTAGATAGATAATGTTTAAGTTTTACCCTGATTCTGGCGAGAAGAACTCCTAAAATAGTAGTAAATAAGTATGGAGGCCTTATCTAACAGGGTGAAGATATTGTAACAGAGGATGGCCTCCAGGCCAAAGGGCCAAGCCCTTTGGCCTGGTTGCCTTCCTTTTCTTTTTTGGCTATGATATTAGCGTTATTCCGCGGTAGCTCAGTGGTAGAGCGGTCGCCTGTTAAGCGATTGGTCGTAGGTTCGAATCCTACCCGCGGAGCCAAGAAACTAGATACGAACTCATTTTTTGAAGATGAGAG
>CAYHUF010000058.1:0-4517 GCA_964359775.1 uncultured Candidatus Saccharibacteria bacterium | reverse complement strand
TAAAATTTTAGAAGCTATTAATAAGGGTTTGACCGCTCCCGAAGCGATCCTGGCTTTAGGAGAAATTGATGACTCTATTTTGGCCGAAGGTTCTGAATCTTTAGGAATTGTAGCGGAAGAAGAAAAAATAGATGCCCCGGCTATTGATCCCGATGATGAAGCTCTCTATCAAATTCGCAATTTTAGCCTTTAGTTTTTTTGCCTTGCAAGAAACGACGAATATGTCCGCGGGCGGTAGTAGTTTTGACTAAGTCGAGCCATTTGACGGTTGGTTTGGCTGTCTTTTTTGTTTCAATTCGAATTAAATCACGATTTTTAAGCAGATGATCCAGACCGGTGAATTTACCGTTGACCCAAGCTCCAACCGCGCGATGACCGATATCCGAGTGAATATGATAGGCGAAGTCGAGGGCGGTAGCATTTTTCGGTAACTCAATCACGTCGCCTTTGGGCGTAAAGACAAAAATTCGGTCTTGAAAAAAATCGGTTTTGAGGGTGTGGAGAAATTCGTCTGATTCGTTGACGTGCTTTTGCCACTCAATCAGTTCTTGGAGCCAAGCCATATTTTTAGTCATCATTCCGCCCACGCGCGGTTTGCCGCTTTCGTCATAAATCAAGTGTGAAGCGATACCATATTCGGCATCGTGTTGCATCTCGTGGGTCCGGATTTGGATTTCGACGGTCGAACCATCGCCGGCAAAGACAGCGGTGTGCAGACTGCGGTAACCATTCGGCTTAGGATGGGCGATATAGTCTTTCCAGCGATTCGGTACTGGTCGCCAGAAATTATGGATAATACCCAAGACTTGATAACACTCCGGAATTGTCCTGACAATAACTCGCAGGGCCGAGAGATCATAGATCTCATCGATATCCATATTATGGCTCTTTAATTTTTGCCATAGACTGTAGAGATACTTGATTCGGTAATCAATTTCAAAATCGGCAATGTTGTTGGCCGCTAACTCTTGACTTAAATCGCGATAAACTTTTTCTAGTTTTTTAATCAGTTCCTTGCCTTTGCTTTTACGCAGGGCGGCGACTTGTTTGTATTCTTTAGGATAAGCATAAGGGAAACTGGCGTCTTCCAGCGCCCCTTTAACTTTCCACATCCCGAGGCGATTGGCCAGTGGAGCGTAAATTTCTAAAGTTTCTAGGGCGATGCGAGCCTGTTTGTTTGGCGGGACAAATTTAAGAGTTTGAATATTATGCAGGCGGTCGGCCAGACGAATCAAAATAACCCGCAAATCTTCAGCCATGGCCACAAAGAGTTTGCGTAGACTTTCGACATGGCGAGCTTGGCCTTGGTATTTTAATTTACCAAGCTTGGTCACCCCTTCGACTAAAAAAGTAACAGTCGGGCCGAACTCCTTGGTTAGTTCGACGGTATAGTCGGGATGATCTTCGATGATATCGTGCAGGAGGCCAGCGGCAATGGTTTCCGGGTCGGCGCTCATTTCGGCTAAGTTTTTAGCTACGGCAAAAGGGTGGATGATATAGGGTTCGCCAGAATAGCGGACCTGGCCTTCATGAACCTTGATGGCAAAATCGAGAGCCTTAGTAATCAAGGCTTCGTCGGCTGGGCTAGGATTTTTCATTAAACTCAAGATTTCTTTGACATCGGGCATGACCTCATCCTAGCAAAAAAGCAGGGAAAGGCTAAATGACAGACAAAAAAATCCCCGGGCGCGCAGGGGTGCGCGCCCGGGGTTAACTCAATCATCCAGATTGAAAGGGTCTTCCTCCCCCAACTCTTTCTCTAGCCATATGACGACGATCCAAATGGTTAGTCCTAAGGCGATTACGCTACCGGCCACTATCGCCAGTATCATCATAAAAGAGGGCCTCCTTTTTTCCCTGTTAATTTTATATCATCCGCAGTCTCTTTTTACAAGAAATTATCGCTGGTCAATTATCGTTTGGCGCAAAAAACAAATGCCAAACTTGGTTGGTGTTTGGACTGCGGGACTTGTTTACTTAGCTTTCTTATCTGGGCGGTTATTTAGGCAGGATTTGTTGCTACAGCGTTCGGGGATAGTTTTTGTCCCTTGCATCATCAGCGAGCCGCACAACTCACAGATTTTACCGGTTGGTTTAGCTTTGATGATGTTTTTACAATCCGGGTAATTAGAACAACCATAGAAGACGCCGAAGCGGCCCCGTTTTTCAATCATCGTCCCTTTATGACAGAGACTGCATTCAACATGGGTATCATGAGCCGCTCGATTGGCCGCTTCGGTGGCTTCATCTTTTTTAATGAATTTACATTTTGGGTAGCGGTTGCAGGAAATAAATTTACCGAAGCGTCCTTCTCGTTCGATCAGTTTACCGTCTTTGCATTTCGGGCAAGCTTCGCCGGTTTCTTTCGGCGCCGCCAGTTCCAAACCCTCCATCGTGCGGGCCCCCAAACAATCCGGAAAATTAGCGCAACTATAAAATTTACCGTTCTTACCCAGTTTGATTTGCATTGATTTGGTACAAGTCGGGCATTTAATATCCGTCGGTGCTTCACCGAGAGTAGTCAGCTTGTCAATTTTTTTCTTGCTGGCGATATCTTTGGAAAATGGTCCATAAAAAGCTTTCAAGGTTGGCACATATTTTCGTTCACCCCGCGCGATTTCATCCAGCTCGTCCTCCATTTCGGCGGTGAAAGTATCGCTGATGTATTGGCCGAAATATTCACTCAAAAAATCCGATACCACTTCGCCGGTTTCAGTGGGCTTGAGAGTTCGGTCTTGTTTGTCGACATAGCCTCGATCAATGATTGTTTTAATGGTGGAGGCGTAAGTACTTGGTCGGCCGATACCCCGTTTTTCCAATTCCTTTACCAAACCGGCTTCGGAATAACGATGAGGTGGCTCGGTTTCTTTACCAGTGGCTTTCAGTTTCTTGAGGGTTAGACTTTCACCTTCTTTCACTCCCGGTAACTCCACATCTTCACCGCGAGCTTCCGGATCAGCGGACAGCCAGCCAGGGAAGATCACTTGCTGGCCATTGGCCACAAAAGCCGGTACCACCTCATCGAGAGCAGTGGCGGTGATTTTGGTTTTCAATAATTCGGCATCAGCCATTTGGCTGGCCACGGTCCGTTGCCAAATCAAGCGATAGAGTTTTTGTTCTTGGGAGCCAGCGCTAACACTTTTGACGGAAGCGTGAGTTGGACGAATGGCCTCGTGAGCCTCTTGGGCGTTTTTACTTTTGGCTGTGTATTGTTGGGGTTTAGAATATTTGACCCCGAAATCTTTTTTAATCACTTCGGTAATTTCTCCAACTGCTACGGTACTTAAATTAGTGCTGTCGGTACGCATGTAGGAAATATGACCGGCTTCGTAGAGTTTCTGAGCCAGGCGCATGGTGATGGCTGGGGAATAGCCTAGGCGTGACGAAGCTGCTTGCTGGAGAGTGGACGTGGTAAAAGGGGCCTTGGCTCGACGGACAGCCGAACTGGCTTCCACTTTAGCCACTTGCCACTGGGCTTTTTCTCCGGCCACCACAATCTTGTCGGCCTCGGCTTGAGATTTCGGTTCAACACTACAAGTAAAATTAATCTCCGCTCCGGCAGCAGTTTTCAGTAAAGCTTCCAAGACCCAATAAGCTTCCGGAATAAAGGCCCGGATTTCTTTTTCCCGTTCGACTAAAATCCGCAGAGCCGGGGATTGGACTCGACCGGCGGACAAACCATAACGCACTTTTTGCCAAATCAAATTACTCAAATCATAACCAAACAGCCGATCGAGGACGCGGCGAGCTTCTTGAGCACTGCGCAGATTTTCATCAATCTCGCGCGGATGCTTCATGGCTTCCTGGACCGCTTCCCTGGTAATTTCGTGGAAGACGATGCGCTTGGGTTTTTTTAGACCGATGGCTTCTTTGATATGCCAAGCAATGGCTTCACCTTCGCGGTCGGGGTCGGTGGCTAGCACCACTTCAGTGGCTTTCTTGGCCAGAGCTTTCAAATCAGCCACTACTTTTTCTTTGCCGGGGCTGATGATATAGGAGGGGATAAAACCGCCGGCCACATCAATCGCGTTTTTGTTGGATTTTGGTAGATCTCGAATATGGCCGACCGAAGCTCGGACCGTGTATTCATGATCAAGATATTTTTCGATCGTTTTGGCTTTGGCCGGCGATTCGACGATGAGTAATTTCATAAAAAAATTATTTTTTAAAAATGAGGACGGAGTTTTTCAATTATAACGACAAGTGATGCCTTTGGCCAAATTTAAACTTCTAAATTAGTTTGTTTAATAAGGAGAAGGTGGCTAGACAATTACAGAGATAGATTTTTTTGTCAACCCGCCGTAAATTTTTTAAGCAAAAAAGTGGCGCCACTTGAACTTTTTAAGTAGCGCCGGTTGTCTTGCTGAGAGCAAGGAGGAAGATTTGGTCGGGTGGAGGTTAACTAGACACCTTGCTGGTCGGGGGAGGCCAGTGGGATCGTCTGAGTCAAACTCCACCCAATAGGAAATTTACCTTTGAATCCGAACACCCTAGAATTAAATCTATGAATGACTTTA
>CAYHUF010000057.1:0-4519 GCA_964359775.1 uncultured Candidatus Saccharibacteria bacterium | reverse complement strand
GCTGATTTAAATTTTAATTCAGCGGGAGCGGCCAGGTGGCTGTAAATGCCAGAGACCTTAATACTAGCTTTTATTTTAGTTAAACGAGCCAGAGCTTCTGGTAAATCGATCAAAGAAAAACCTTGGCGATGCATACCAGTGTCGATTTTTAAATGAATCGCCAGAGGGGTTCTGGTGGTCCGGGCAAATTTCTCCAAATCATTTAATTGATCGAAGCTCGATAGGCTCAAAATTATTTTTTGTTTGGCGGCTTGGCTGTAAAAAGCGGAGAGAGAGTAACCCAAGACTAAAATTGGTTTAGTTATTTTTGCCTGGCGAAGAGTAAGCGCTTCGACGATGGAATCGACTCCAAGGTAATCTGCACCCAGTTTAGACATGAGCTTGGCGTAATCTACCAAGCTGTGGCCATAGGCGTTAGACTTGGTGACAGCCAATAATTTGATTTGCGGTTTCATCCAACTTCGAAAGAAGCGATAATTGTGAGTTAGGGCTTTGGTGTTGATCTCAATCCAGGTGCGTAACTTATCTCGCATATTACTTTGGTGCGGGATGGGGGAGTCGAACCCCCAACCCCAGTTTGGAAAACTGGTATTTTACCGCTAAACTAATCCCGCCATTGGTCCGCCGAAGCGGACCTTTTTCTAAGAGGTTCGCGGAGGAGACTTTCGCCTATCCTAGCAAAATACGGTTCAAAGTAAAAGTTTGAGCAACGAAAAAATCCCAAACGGTTTAGCGTTGGGATTTTTTCGTTGCAGTGCTAAAAACTTTGCCCCAAAAGCTGAAGTCGATTTCAGCCTTCGAGATAAGTGTAAACCCTAAAAAGGGTTTACACTTACTTATTTACTTACTTAACCGCGTCTTTGAGGGCTTTGGCTGGGCGAAACTTTGGCACTCTCATCGCCGGCACATTGACAGCTTCACCGGTGCGAGGATTACGCGCCGTACGAGCAGCCCGAGTCTTGGCGGAAAAGATACCTAAGCCGGCAATCGAAACTTCATCACCTTTCTTTAAAGTATTGGTGATGTTGCTGATGACCACGTCAATCGCTTGCTCCGCGCCAGCTTTGGTTCCACCTAGAACTTCGTGGATAGCTTCGACGAGTGATTGCTTGTTCATAGAATTAAATTCTCTTAATTACTAATAGGCGACCCTTCTTTGCCACTCCGATAAGTATATTCTTAAGGCTTTTTTAACGCAACCACCCAGGTCGTCTTGACGGCCTGGGTGGTTATCTGTTCTAATTTTAAGATTTTACCGAGCGAAATCTACAATTCGAGTTTCTCGAATAACTGTAATCTTAATTTCCCCGGGATATTTCAATTCTTGTTCGATCCGGAGAGCGATTTCTCGAGCAATTCGACGCGCTTCCAGGTCGGTAACATTTTCCGGTCGAACAAAGACCCGAATTTCACGCCCAGCTTGGATAGCATAAGTTTTCTCGATGCCTGGGAAAGAGTTAGCGATGTCTTCCAAGTCTTTTAAGCGCTTAAGGTAGTTTTCAATACTATCGCGACGAGCGCCAGGCCGGGAACCGGAAATCGAGTCAGCCACCTTCACAATTACCGATTCCAGAGTTTCATAAGGGTATTCCTCATGATGAGACTGCATGGCTTTAATAATATTCTCATGAGCCCCAAATTTTTCCAAGATTCGACGACCAATTTCAACGTGAGTACCGGCAATTTCGTGATCCACCGCTTTACCAATATCGTGGAGGAGGGCTCCGGCTCGAGCAATACCAACATCTCCGCCTAATTCTTCAGCCAACATACCGGCCAAGTGAGCCATTTCAATCGAGTGCTGAAGAACATTTTGACCATAACTAGTCCGGAAATGTAAGCGCCCGAGAATAATCAAAATCCTAGGGTCTAGATTAAAAACCCCGGCTTCATAAGCGGCTTGTTCACCCTTGTCTTTAATAATTTTGGAGATTTCTTCCTTAGCTTTCTCTACCATCTCTTCGATTTTAGCCGGTTGAATCCGACCGTCAGCAATCAAATTTTCCAAGGCTACTCGGGCGATTTGGCGACGAACCGGGTCAAAGGAAGAGAGAACAATCGAACCAGGAGTGTCATCAATAATCACTTCCACACCGGAAGCTTTTTCAAAAGCGCGGATATTCCGGCCTTCTTTACCGATAATCTTACCTTTGAGGTCGTCAGAGGGGATATCGACGGTGGTGGACATGACATCCGGAACGGTACTGGTGGATAGCCGTTGAATGACTGTCGACAAGATGTCTTTAGCTTTTTGTTCTAATTTTTCAGCCCCAAACTGTTCCAATTTACGCATCCGAACAACCAAATCTTCTTCAGAATCTTGCTCGACTTGGCGGAGTAACTCTTGTTTGGCATCTTCAGCTGACAATTTCGCCACACGCTCAAGTTCCCGAGCCTTTTGGGCCTGGGTGGCATCAATTTTTTCCTTCAAAACCTTCAATTCTTCGATTTTCTTCTTCATTTCCTCGGCCTCGCGATCAATATCGGTTTGGCGTTTATCAAGGAGCTCGTCCTTATGGATGAGACGATCTTCCGTTTTCTTCAATTGAACGCTCTTTTCGCGCTCTTTTTCATTGGCTTCCTGAACAATCCGGTTGGCTTCTTGCTCGGCGGCTTCGGAAACTTCCTGGGCCTTGGTTTTGGCCTCTAGTAAAGTTTGCTTAACCGTCAGTTCGATTGAACCTTTCTGGCTTAGGGTCAGGAGCCAACGAAAGACATAACCAATCGCCGCACCACCGAGACCGGCAGCCGAGGCGAGAAGGAGGACTTTTGTTAGACTCATAAGCGTTTTCTCCCGCTATGTGAGCTCTAGATTCTAGGCATTGGCAAAAAGCTGCTTTGGATTTTCGCCGAGGGTTTTAGTGTGAAATTTCAGAACTAAAGCATTGGTGGGCATAGGAATGTAGAGCTAAGACAGTAGGACAGGTTTAAAAAAATTAATAAAAAATGTCGTGGTTTCATTATATCAGGGGTCGGAAGCTTTGTCCAACGATGCGGATAAAACGCTGATTTACGCAGATAAAAACGCGGATTTACCCTGTGGAGTAGCTCGCTATACTCCACAGGGCGAGTGCGGACTTGCCTGTCAACCACTTGAGATGGAAGACAAAAGCCAGCGGGGTGCTGGCTTGGTATGGGGCTAATGGAAATTCGCGAGTAGATCACAAATCAACAGTTGCTGTGTGCTCTGCCCGCCAGAGCTCTCATGGCGAGGCTTTTGTCGTACAAGAAACGGATTGGCCGCCTTTTTCCTGGCGGAATTTCCGGGTACTCCCTGGAGTCACGTTCTCCAGTAGGGGTAACGGAAATTTCGATCACTCGACCTTTCAGTTCGCAACTTTTGGCCACTCTGGCCATTATCTCACCTAATCGCATAGTTTGGTCCTCCTCGTTTCTAACTAAATATTAACAAGTCATAACTCAAGTTTCAAGATGAAATCCCGATTATCCACAGAGATGTTTGATTTTTATGGGCGAAAGGAATAATCTTTAAGTAGATTCGCCCTTCCTCTGTTGGATTGGTGAGACTAGGTCTCGACCCTTTTCTGGGTCACAAGGAGATTTGCCATGAAGAGTGCACGCATCTTTACTGACAGCGCCGGCCCCGAAGCGAAGATTGGTCAGGCCCGCGGACGACAGCAGGACGTGAAGAGTATCGCCGGATTCGAGTCCGTCGGCAGCATGGCCAAGCAGAGCTCCTAAGCGAAGACGTCGCTGAAGAGCCGGCTATAATTGCCGCGCAGTATTTGGAGGGGTTCCTACGGGGACCTCTCTCTTTTTTTGTGCCAAAAACCCCGCCCTCTCCTGGCTGGCAGAGAGCGGGATAAGTGTAAAGCTAAAGCTTTGACCTTATTTCTTCCCCTTGATCACTTCATCCACCAAGCCGTATTTCTTGGCTTCTTCGGCCGACAGGTAGAAATCGCGGTCGACATCTTTTTCAATCTGGGCGATCGGTTTACCGGTAAAAGCCGACATCATCTTGATCAAGTTTTCCTTGGTCTTCAAAATATGTTTGGCCGTAATGGCGATATCGGAAGCTTGGCCTTCGGTGCCACCGAGAGGCTGATGAATCATCATTTCGGCATTGGGCAGAGCATAGCGCTTGCCCTTTTTGCCAGCTCCCAGCACCCAAGCCCCACCGGAAGCGGCCATCCCGACACAAACGGTCGAAACATCGGCTTTGACGGCGTTCATGGTATCGATAATAGCTAGAGTGGAAGTGACAGAACCGCCCGGGGAATTAACATACATGGTAATATCTTTTTTACTGTCTTCGGAATCGAGGAAAAGTAATTGGGCAATAATGATATTGGCCAAGTTGTCATCGATACCACCGCCGAGGAAAATAATCCGCTCCTTTAAGAGGCGAGAATAAATATCGTAAGCGCGTTCACCGAAAGGGGACTTTTCTATGACTGTGGGGATTAACATAAATTTTTAAATTAAAAACTAATAATTACTTAGCGTTTTCCAAAAATTCCAAGGTTTTTTCGTTGACGAGCAAGGTGTTGGCATAGGA
>CAYHUF010000056.1:0-4744 GCA_964359775.1 uncultured Candidatus Saccharibacteria bacterium | reverse complement strand
TGATGAGAGAAATTAAAAACTTAGTTGAGTGTTCGGATTGAGGGGTATGGGGGCAAATCTGTTTCTGTCCAAACCCTACAACTTTACAAAATTAAGTCAAGGTCAAAAAAAACGATCCCGGAACGGAGGTTAATTGATTGGGAACTAATTTAAAGATGAAATTAGAAAAGATGAGTTAATCTTTTTAGGCAAGTCTAAATTTAATTCTTTATTAGTCATAGATTTGTTGACAATATAATCAAGCAGATCTGAATTTTTTGCAGAAGCACTTAAATATTTTGTTAAATTTTCTTTTATATAATTATTATAGTCTGAACCTACAAGAGTCTTGACCCTATCAGGACCTATACCTAGACTGTAATTATAAACGAAAAAGTAATAATTATCTTTTTCTACATTTCCTGTGCCAAGAAAGTTAATAGTATCGTCATACTTAAGATGATAAATAAGATATAAAACCGCTAGATTTTTCTCTAAATCAACACTTGTTGTTGACCCATTGAAATTAATATTTTTGTACCTATTAAAATACATCTCACCAAAGGTTGCAGTTTGTTCTGGTTGTAATTCTGGAATTAACTGATCATCAAAAGGTTTAGACATCTCATTTTGAAAAGTTGAAGTTGAAAATCTAGGATTCAATCTTATCGAATCTATTGCAAAAATTTGGAAACGAACATTTTTTGCTGAAGCTTTACCTATGTTCTTAATTGTAGGCTGAATAACGAAACCCGATCCATTTCTATCATGGTAGATTACATTCGAATCTTCTGAAATAAGAAGATTTGCTTGGGACAGAGGCAAGAGGCTAATACTAAGACCTACGCTTATTATTAATGAAAGTATTGAGAGAAGGACAGGAAAATATTGCTTGAATTCTTCCATATTTTTTATTTAGCATATTCAGTAGCTTCATCGAATCTTATCGACAACAGCCGTGACACCCCATCTGCTCCCATGGTCACTCCATACAAAATCCCGGCGTGGGCCATCGTTTCGCGGTTGTGGGTAATGACGATCAATTGCGAATGCTGGGAAAGATTCTCGATCATTTGAGTATACTTACGCGAGTTGGCTTCATCGAGAGCCGCGTCGGTTTCATCCAAAATCAAAAACGGTGGTGGATTGACTTGCGACATGGCAAAGAGTAGCGCAATCGAAGTCAGGGCCCGTTCCCCACCAGACAACATGGCCAAGCCCTTGATCCGTTTTTTCGGCAAAGTGACATTGATCTCAATCCCCTCCTTGATTACCGTTTCTTCTTCAGAGGCTTCCAGGGCTTCTTCATCCGACAGCAATTTGGTCTCCCGACTTTTCCGGACCGGTGGCGCCATCACTTCTAACTTGGCCGTCCCACCGCCAAACATGGCGTTGAAATATTCTTGAAAAGCCTGATTGATTTTCTTTACTCCCTCATAAAATTCCAAATTAATTTTTTCCCGCAATTCGGCCATAATTTCTTTCAGAGAGGCGGCGCTAGCTTCCAGGTCGAGCAACTCGTGGGCTAAGTGAGCATCCCGTTCGGTCACTTCTTTAAATTCTTCCAGCACATCCCCGCCCTCCATTCCCATATCTTCCAGCCGAATTTTGATTTTCTCAATTTGGCGGCGGCGTTCTTCTTGCAGGCTCCGCTCTTCTTTTAAAACTTCATCAATCGAGATGACTTCATCGGCCATCAGCAAGATTTCCCGATCCACCAAGACCAGGGCTTCTTCAATTTCCCGCTGGTAAGCGGCATCTTCATGGCGCCAAGTTTCTTCTCGGGCCGACAGCTCGCCCCGTTTGGAATTGATTTCCCCTCGGCGAGTTTTCAGTTCAAACAATTCGCGCTCGGCCCCCCGAGTGCTATCTTCGGCCTGACGAATGGCTTGCTTGAGTCGGCTGATTTCGGCCAGTAATTTATTTTCCTCCTCGGCCAAAGTTTTCAATTCCGCTTCCAGAGTCTGTTGTTCGGTTTTTAATTTAGCCACTTCGGCCACCAAATCGGTCTCATCGTGAGATTGCTCAAAAGAAGCCAAAAAACGCGACAAGTGCTCGCGCACCCGGCTGACGATTTTTTGCAGGGACTCGACGTTATCTTCCCGCACAGCCTGATCCAGATCGATTTTTAATTCCGCTCCCAATTGACGTAGTGAGACCAGTGGGACCAAACGATCGGCCGGTTCATCACTTTGACCCAAGCGAGCTTGTTTAACTTCAATCAAACCTTCCAAGCGCCCGAGTTGGCGCGAAATTTCATCCCGTCGACTCCGCAAGCGCCGTAGAGCCTCTTCGGCCCCCGCGATCTGTTTTTGTTCGGCCGAACCAATATTGTCGAGATGTAGCGATTGCGATAATTGATTAATCTGGGCATCAATCGCTTCCAGGTCACGAGTGACGTTGGCCTTGGCTCCGGCAATTTCGGTCTGCCAATAGTTGAGGTGAGTCTTTTCGCGCTTCAAATAATCACGATACAGACCTTTTAATTCCCGACGCAATTCATCCGCCCGTTCAATTTTCTCCACCTGCTTTTTGAGGAATTTAAGATGGGGAGCAATTTCTCGACGCAGAGATTCCACTTGTTTTTTATTCTCTTCGGTCTTGGCTAGTTTTTTATCGCTCTCATCCAGCTTCCATTGGTAGAGTTTCAAACCCAGCGCTTCTTCCAACATCGTTCGTCGTTCCGATAGTGACGCCGTCAAAATTCGATCCGCTTCACCTTGGGAAATAATATGATGGCCGGAATTACCCAGCGACACTTTGGCCAAGAGTTCCAAAATATCCCGCAGGCGAACCGCCGAGCCATTGATTGAATATTCATTGGTGCCATCGCGAAAAACCTCCCGGCTAATTTTAACCTCATCAAAATCCAGTTCAAAGCGCCGATCGGCATTATCAAAAATCACCGCCACCGAGGCCCGATTTAAGGCCCCGCCCGCCTGGGGTCCGGAAAAGATTAAATCTTCACCGCGCTTCCCGCGCAGAGATTTCAGAGACTGCTCACCCAGCACCCAACGGAAAGCTTCCGCCACGTTGGACTTACCGGAACCATTAGGTCCGACAATCGCCGTGATCGGGGCATCAAAAACTAAAGTGGCCTTTTTACCAAAAGACTTAAACCCGCTAATTTCCAGAGTCTTTAATTTCATTAGTCCTTAAACTATAACCAAAAAAACGCCCTTTGGCGAGAATTCCCCAACCCTTATTTCCCATTCTTCTCTTCCCTAGACTGTAGCACATTTCCACGACCGTGGAAATGTGCTACAGTCTAGGGGTACCAAAAAATAAACTCATGGCTCTCTCAAAAACCACAAAAAATAAAAAGCGGATAACTAGCCCCTTAAAACAGAAGCTACTCATGACGTTGGTGGCCGGTTTTATTCTTTCTCTTAATCGTTCTCCTAATTGTAGTTGGAAAATAATCAATCAAATTCCTAAAGAATGGAAAAAAATCGATCGTCGCTATCTATACCAGATGTTAAAAGAGTTTAAACAAGACCGTTTAATTTCTTATCGCGAAATATCGACTGGAGAAATTGAAATAGTTATCACAGAAGCTGGTAAAAAAGCTGTCTTGAGATACGATGTCGATCAAATGGAATTAACTATCTCTAAACATTGGGACAAACTCTGGAGACTAGTTTTCTTTGATATTCCAGAAAAGAAACGCTACCAACGCGACCAATTCCGAGATAAATTAAAAGAATTAGGTTTTATTGAGTTGCAACACTCCGTCTGGGTTATCCCCTACCCCTGCAAAAAAGAAATTGATTTTTTGGTTGAGTTTTTTGAAATCAGAAATTATACCCGCTTCGCCGAAGCGACCAATCTCACCAACGAAACTGACTTACGATTAAAATTTGAAGTTTGATAAATAAATTAAAATTGCAAGACATTTCCACGGTCGTGGAAATGTCTTGCAATTCAAAACTTAAAACTGTTTCAAACAAGTAATCTCTGTTTTTACCAATCCTTGGCTTCTAGACCGTGGCGAGCGGCTTCTTGCTCAGCTTCTTGCTTGGAGTGACCTTGACCTTCCGCAATTACTTCATCACCAATAAAGAGCCCCACCACGAAACGCTTGTTGTGATCCGGGCCAGACTCACTTAAAACTTTATAAAGCGGGGTCTGACTAAAAGCTTCCTGAGCCTTTTTTTGAAAACTGCTTTTATAATCTTGAGCTAAAGATTGAGAAACAATTTTTTCGTCATTAGTCAAAACGGTCGACTCAATAAAAGTCTTGGCTACGTCATAGCCTTGATCTAAATAGATTGCCCCTGTCACCGCTTCGTAAGTATTGGCTAAAATATATTGGCGAGCCCGACCCTTATCTCGAGATTCTCCTTTAGATAACAGTAGATAATCATTCATAGCCAACATTGAAGCTTGCTCACTCAAAGTAACAGCGTTGACCAAAGCGGCACGATAGGCAGTCAAATCCCCTTCCGGTTTATCGGGATATTTATGATAGAGAAAATCAGTCACCACCAATTCTAAAACGGCATCACCCAAAAACTCCAAGCGCTCGTTGTGTCCGACGGCCAGATTCTTGTGTTCATTGATATAAGAGCGGTGAACAAAGGCTTGCTTGAGGAGATTTTTATCCTTAAACGAGACTCCGATCACTTCTTCAAAATGCTTTAATTCCATAAATTATTGTTTCAGGCGAGTGATCGCCTTTGTCAGAAAAGGTAGCACATCATCATACATTCGCAAGTCAGGAATTTCTTCAAGGGCAAACCAGCCAACTTTATCCAAACCACCC
>CAYHUF010000055.1:0-4786 GCA_964359775.1 uncultured Candidatus Saccharibacteria bacterium | reverse complement strand
CTAGCATATCGCGCGGGTATGTTTGTTGTCATTGCACTTCAGGGGAGAATTCAAGGGGTAATATTGCAATAGTCCGAGATTTGTGCCATAGTAAAGAAGGAGTCCTGAAGAAATTGCTAGCTGAACTGGGCTAGCAGAAAGGAGCTTAGGTGCCAAATCGCTACAAGAAGACTCTCGACGCCCTCTTGGCTTCTGTCGAAAGACGCTACGGCCAAGAAAAATTGAGAGATTAAAGGTGTCTCTCAAGAAGTCTGTCTGGGAAGCAACCGACCGAGAGCTGGTCGTCCAGCTCATCGCCCAGGAAAAGTGGTGGTCACGACTGCTACTGCTGACTCTTTACCCGCGTTACATCCTGCCGTATCTGATTAGGATCCGGCGGACAAGCTCCTAGACCCCGCATTTCGGCCGCCCATGGGCCGAAATGCGGGATTTTGTTTATCCCTTACCGCACCTCTTGCAAAAAATACCGTTATGTGCTACTATCAATCCAACATGCTGTCAACCAAGAAACAACCTGTGATCAAGAAAAGTCGGGCCCATGATAAGGACACCGGTTCTTCCGAAGTCCAAATTGCCCTGCTAACTGCTCGGATTACCGAGTTGACGGACCATCTCAAGACCCATCGTAAGGATAATCACTCCCGTCGAGGCTTGCTAAAAATGGTCGCCAAGCGCCGAGCTCACACCAAGTACGTCGAAGGCAAGAAAAAGAAAGCGGACGCTAAAGTCGAAGCCTAAATTTAAATTTTAAGCTAAACAAATCCCG
This sequence comes from uncultured Candidatus Saccharibacteria bacterium, assembly GCA_964359775.1. Taxonomy (GTDB): domain Bacteria; phylum Patescibacteriota; class Minisyncoccia; order Phycocordibacterales; family XYD1-FULL-46-19; genus 21-14-all-37-9. The sequence goes on along the minus strand of CAYHUF010000055.1, from coordinate 4,020 downwards.
CTCTTGCGGGATTTGTTGCTAAAGACCCGCAAGTAGCGGATAATGAAGCCAGGTTTTTAATAATTGTTTCTCAGCATTTTTTATTTGTTAATAATTTTTTATGATCATTAAGCACAAAAGTCAGCGCGTGGGCGTTTTTATTGATACCCAAAATCTCTACCATAGCGCTAAAAACCTCTATCACGCCCGAGTCAATTTCGGCGCCATTATGAAAGACGCGGTGGCTGGCCGAAGCTTGATTCGGGCCTTGGCCTATCTCGTCACCACCGAAAGTGGGGAAGAGAAGCCCTTTTTGGAAGCACTTGGTAAAATCGGCATTGAAATCAAGACCAAAGACCTGCAGATTTTCACTGGTGGGGCTAAAAAAGCCGATTGGGATGTCGGTCTGGCTGTCGATGCCATCAAACTGGCTCCTAAGCTTGACGCTGTCGTGATTGTTTCCGGCGATGGCGACTTCATCCCACTAGTCCAATACCTCCAGGAAAATATGGGGGTCCAAGTCGAAGTCATTTCCTTTGGTAAAAGCACTTCCGGCAAACTCCGGGAAGCGGCCGATGACTTTATCGATCTGTGCGACAATACTAAAAAGTATCTGATTGGTCCGACCAACCAGGGGAGGAAGTAGCCTCTCAAAAATTTGACAAAATAGTAAGTCTACTATATAATACTAGACGGAATTTGAGGTGTGAAATACTATCCCTAAGGGGAAGAAAGTGAGGTGTTCTTTGACTCTACAAACAGTAGGAATAATCTCCGGCGCCTTGGTTGGGATCGGTGTCATTCCTTATGCTTATCGTGTTTGGCAAGGGAAAACTGCGCCAGTCTTGACCAGCTGGATTCTCTGGACACTAATTGGTTTCAGCCTCCTCCTGACTTACAAAAGTTCGGGAGCAGAAGCCAATGTCTGGCCAGCGGTGACGGGTTTTACAAACCCGCTCATCATCTCCATTCTGATTTGGTATCGAAAGGGGGAGAGAAGGGGGCTTGACCAAACCGAACGAGTTTGCGTCAGGCTTTGCCTTCTTGCCCTGATTGGGTGGTGGTTTTTGAAAGAAAATCGCCAGCTAGTCCAGTACGCCCTGTATTTGTCGATATTCGCGGATATGTGTGCGGCCTGGCCAACAATCAAAGCACTTTGGAAGGATCCGGAAAGTGACCGGCCATTTTGCTGGGCCTCGTTTGGTTTGGCCTATAGTCTAGTTTTCTTTGCCATTCCCGAACTAACGGTAGCCAACTTGGCTCTGCCAGTTTGGATGGTGACTGGTTCCACGATTATTACGGTGCCAATGGTTTGGTACCGGATCAAGAAAAGGATTCCGCTCAAAGAGTGGATATGAGGAGAAGTCATGGACAAAGTGCTGGTTTTTGCCGGCCAATCATGGATATGGCTGGCTGGGGCTGGGGTCCTGGTGGCGGTGGTGGAAATCATCAAGCCTGGGACTTTTAGGCACCTCTTCCACGTCATTCGAAGTCGCAAGGACGTGGATGTGGAGAAGATCCTTCGCCAGAGGTATGGTGGGGGCAGGGGAGGATTGAGATGATTACGACCGGAACGACGTGCACTTGGCGTCGTTCCGGTCTTTTGTTTTTTTTGGAGTCGTACCCAGCAGTAGATTTTGCCATAGTTTGCCTGAGGCAAACAAAAAAATAATGCCAAAATGCACTGCTGGGCTGGCCCCCGACGTCAATCAAAACCTTGATTGACGTCGGGGGCTGTGTTAATTTCAAGACATTAACCACTTAATTTTGCCGGCGGGCAGATAGCTAGTTTTGAAGGTCTCGACTTTCAAATCTAAAATCTTCTCACCGGTCCAAATCAATGCAAAAAAAAGAATACACTCTGGAGCTAGCCGGTCAAACCATGACCGCCACCTTCTCCGATTTAGCCGACCAAACCAATGGTTCGGTCTTGGTGCGTTTGGGGCAAACTTTAGTTTTAGCCACGGCGGTCATGTCACCTGGTACTCGCGATGATATCGATTATTTTCCGTTGACAGTGGAATACGAAGAAAAATTTTACGCCACTGGTAAAATTCTCGGCTCTCGTTTCCAAAAGCGTGAAGGACGACCAAGCGATGAAGCTGTGTTGTCCGGACGGATTGTTGATCGAACTATCCGACCTCTTTTTGATGATCATATTCGTAATGAAATCCAAGTGGTAGTGACCGTCCTGTCGATCGATGATCAAAATGATCCCGACACTTTAGCGGTCATTGCTTCTTCATTGGCTTTGGCCACTTCCAATATTCCCTGGAATGGACCAGCTTCGGCGATTCGGATTGGTTTGAAAAAATCTCCAGATGCGGAATTTTCCGTTAATCCAAATTATTTAGATCGCCAAGAGGCTAGGCTTGATCTTTTGGTCTGCGGCCAAGCTGGCAAAATTAGCATGATTGAATCTGAGGCTAAAGAAATTTCAGAAGCTAAATTGGCCGAAGCGTTTTTGAAAGCAACCGAAATGATTGAGCAAATCCAAACTTGGCAAAATCAGATTGTGGCGGAGCAAACTAAAACTAAGTTAATGATTGAAAAACCGGTCGTGCCGGCGGAAATCAAAACTTTATTTGACCAAGAAATCAAAACGCAATTGGAAGCTGTGGTTTTTGGAGGAGCGGATACTGCCAAAGCCGCTTATGCCGTTCGCGATGCTTGGGTCAAAAAAACTCGTGAACAATTTCCCAATGTCAGCGCTGCTCTCTTAATTGGTTTGTTTGAAGAGGCGGTTAATGATTTAGTCCATGATAAAGGTTTACAAGAAAACAAGCGCGCCGACGGACGAGCTCTGACTGAATTGCGACCACTTTTTGCCGAAGCCGGTGGTTTGTCGGATGTGGTCCATGGTTCTGGAATTTTTTATCGTGGGGGCACTCACGTGTTGACGGTGCTGACTTTGGGCGGGCCAAATGATTCGCAGATTGTCGAAGGCATGGAGGTCCAAGAAAAAAAATATTTCATGCATCATTATAATTTCCCTCGTTTCTCGGTCGGCGAAACCGGTCGGATGGGGGGAATGAATCGGCGCTCGATTGGTCACGGCGCCCTGGCCGAAAAATCTTTGCGCGGGGTGATCCCAGCCCGCGAAGTTTTTCCTTACACTATTCGTCTAGTGTCGGAAGTGATGGCCTCCAATGGTTCCAGTTCGATGGGCTCGGTTTGCGCCAGTTCGTTGGCTTTGATGGATGGCGGAGTGCCGATTACTTCACCAGTCGCCGGTATTGCTATGGGATTATTGTTAAACGAAAAAGGTGATTATAAAATTCTAACCGACATTCAAGGTCCGGAAGATCATTATGGCGATATGGATTTCAAAGTAGCTGGCACTACTAACGGCATCACCGGTATTCAACTCGATATTAAAATTGGCGGTATTCCCGTTCCGATTTTAGTTGAGGCTCTTGATCGAGCCAAAGAAGCTCGACTTCAAATTCTCCAAAAAATTAGCGAAGCGATTAGCGCTCCACGACCAGACATTTCCAAAGCCGCACCTAAAATTATTAAACTGCAAATTCCGACCGATAAGATTGGCGCCATCATCGGTCCCGGCGGAAAAAATATTCAGAAATTAGTCGCCGACACCGGCGCTCAAATTGAAATCGAAGATGATGGCACGATTTATATCACCGGCAAAAGTCCAGGAGCTGAAACTGCCAAAGCCAGCATTGAAGAAATTTGTCGCGAATACAAAGCCGGCGATGAATTTCAAGGGGAGGTTACACGTTTGATGGACTTCGGTGCCTTCGTTAAAATCGGTCGCGACACTGAAGGCTTGGTTCACATTTCCGAACTAGCTCCCTTCCGCGTCGCTCGCGTTACTGACGTCGTTAAAGTTGGTGAAACTGTCCCAGTTGTGATTAAGGAAGTTGATGATCGCGGTCGGATTAATTTGTCGATTAAAGCCATTGATCCCGAGTTTGCTTCGCGCAAAGGGGTGACGGCGGATCCGCCGGAGACGAATGGAACCGGTAATGGCCGACCTCCTTTCAGTAATCATCAGGATAGTCGAGGGTCAGGTCCTCGACC
>CAYHUF010000054.1:0-5018 GCA_964359775.1 uncultured Candidatus Saccharibacteria bacterium | reverse complement strand
CTTCGTGCCGACCATATTTTTGGCGGAAATTTGAATTCCGAATTTTGGCGGAGGGGGTGGGATTCGAACCCACGATGCCCTTGCGGACATTTCGGTTTTCAAGACCGACCTTTTCAACCTCTCAAGCACCCCTCCCAATGGGCGAATAATGACAGAAAAATGGCCCAAAATCAATGTTCACTTCCCTCCCCCGATTATCACAAACTCTCACGACCGTGAGAGTTTGTGATAATCGGGTTTTCTACATAGAAATGGTCTGCCTTTAAAAGGCGCTCTAGAAACGGGATGATGGCGCTCTTACCAACCCCATTAACCCCAATAATGAAAAACACCTCCGGTTTCGTCATTTTTGTATTGTATCAAGTTTAATAAATTTAAAAATCAACCCGGTAGTGAATTTTGACATTGCCTTTAAAATAAAGGCGTCTGTTTCAACAGACTATGCCAAAATCTACTACCGGGCAGACCAAAAAGCGTCCCTCTTCAGGACGCTTTTTGGTATTTGCCTTATCTTCTATTTTAGCCTAATCATCTTAGGCTCCCCCTTACCGCCAAGAAGGGCCATAAGTTCTTCTTGGGCTAAGCAAATTATTAGTTTGCTTGTTGCTCGGGGCCACTTAAGGCCGCGAGGATTGGCCACTCTGCTATTCAATTGTCGGAGGCTAGGTGCCTCTCTTATATTATTAAACGATCTAAACTAAATAAGGTGTCGAATTAGACCTAAAATAAAAATTTAGGCTTACGCTGGCGGGGTTTTTTATAAGAAAATTTGGCTAAATCTTCTACTCGCGAATGACAACATTCTTTTTTAAGTCTTTTTCTGGCTCGAGCTAAAAGTGATTTCATTGCTTCCGAACTCTTTCCTTTAATTTTAGCAATTTCCACCAGACTCAAACCTTTATGATAATGCAATAACAAAATATCTCGTTCGTGGAGAGGCAGATTCTGAATTGCTTGCCACAACTGTTTAGCTTCATCTTTCTTTTCCAGTTTAGTAAAAACTTCCGCCGGGGCTTCAGTCGGCAAATCAATCGACAAATCTTCCAGTGATAAAATTTTAGGTTTCTTGTAATGATCGATCAGTAAGTTGTGAGAGATCGTTAAAAGATAAGTCAGGTAGGAATAGCTGTGTTCTTTAAATTTCGCCAGATGGGTCAGCGCTCGGAGAAAGACTTCCTGCATCAAGTCCTCGGCCGTGTCAGTGTCGTGATTGAGTCGATACCAAAAATAATTAAAAACCTTCTTGGCGTATTTATCGTAGAGTAGTGAGAAAGCCTTTTGATCCGTTTGAGCGGCCTCAATTAAGTCTTTGTCCTTCGTTTGTTTGGCTTTGGCCATCATCAAGAGTGAAGCTAGCCAATCCGGAAACCGAGTGAAGGTCAAACCGCCGGTCCGTCCTTTAATGGTAATACCCCCGCTAAAAACTGCAACTCGGTAACAGTTATAGTATTGTAAATCCACTTTTGTTATAATTTAGGTGATGGCCAACACTAACGATAAAATTTTATTTTCTTGGGTCGCGACGGAGTATGACGAACACGAACGCCATCCGGATTGGTTTTGGTTAGTCGGAATAATTACCGCCATTGGTATTATCTTGTCACTCGTCTTTATGAATTTTCTCTTGGCGATTATTTTGGCGCTCGGTGTTTCCTCATTATTTATTTTAGAAAAACGCGAACCGGATATTATTGAAGTTCGGGTTACTCCCCGAGGCTTGATTATCGGCTCCGATTTTTACTCCTTTGATTCAGTCAAATCATTTTGGGTGGAAGAAGACCGTCATGAACCTTATCTGACGATTCACTCCAGCCGAATTATCTTCCCCCATATTCGCATCAAATTAAGCGGGGCTGAACCGGACGAGATCCGCCGAGCCCTACTCCTCTACTTGCCGGAAACCAAACCTATCATCTCTTTTGCTGAACAAGTGGCTGAGTATTTGGGTTTTTAAGTAAATAATGTTAGGGTTTAGGGCGAAAAGCGGTCAGTTTAGTTAGTGGTTAAAATATACCCTCCCGTAGTTCCCTCCCGAGGCGGGCAGGCAACGGATAGAACGTAAGCTTGCGGAGCTTATGATGTAGGTCCCAATTTTGTCCGCGAGTGAAAACGAGTGGAAAAAATCCGCCGGCTGGCGGAGAGAATTTCGCAGGCGATTCCTGCCCAAAAATAGTTCGACATCGAACCTAAAAAAGGTTAAATTGAAAATATCTCCTCCCGTAGTTCAACGGATAGAACGTAAGCTTGCGGAGCTTATGATGTAGGTTCGATTCCTGCCGGGAGGACAAAGAGCGAAGCGATAGTCTGACAGACAGGAATCAAACCGGAAAGGGGCCGGGAAAACACGTTGTTTTTCCGTGGAGGAAGGCAGCGAGTCCGTACTCGGATGAGTGTTGGAAAACCTTGGGTTTCCAAGAAGTGAGATATCCTCGCCGGGAGGACAAAACAGATTAAAGATGTAAGATAGAAAATAAAAGATTGAACCCGCTCTCGTAGTTCAACAGATAGAACGTAAGCTTGCGGAGCTTATGATGTAGGTCCCAATTTTGTCCGCGAGTGAAAGCGAGTGGATACAAAATTGAGGATTTCGCAGCCAGCTTTTGCCAGACAGGCAAAAGCTGGCAAGAGGCGATTCCTGCCGAAACTAAATTGGACATCAAACCTTAAAACTGTTTAGATTTAAAACATATCCTCTCGTAGTTCAACGGATAGAATGACAGCTTCCGAAGCTGTTGATGTAGGTTCGATTCCTGCCGGGAGGACAAAATAAATTAAAAGTTAAAAATCTAAACTCAAAAATGGAAACCGCCAGAGGCCCGTTGGGCATGGCGGTTTTTCCGACTCTCAGGCCTTGAGATCGCGTTCGCGAGCGGCGTCTCGTCGCCGCACCACACTGTCAACGTAAGCTTTTTGGCCTTTGGGTGAAAGTTTGGACATGTATACTCCATTCATGTTTAAAGATGGATGGAATAAATCTTTCCTTATCCACAACCTTGACCACCAAGAACGAATCGGGTGCGGTAGATGACAGCAGAGCCAGATGTCGAAACGTTCTAACCAGGGCATAGGATTCTCCTTTCTTCTCTACTCAAGATACTACTCTCTTGATAAATTAAAATCAAAAAAATCGCCCAAAGGGCGATTTTTTTGGTGTTTAGATTTTCTAATCCCTAAACGCTCTTCTTAGCCATGGCCGAGAGGCGAGATTTCTTGCGAGCGGCGGCGTTAGGCTTGATCACTCCCCGCTTGGCGGCTTTATCAATCGCTTGATAAGCCAGGGACAGGGCGCTTTTGGCATCCTTTGGCTTTTGCTCTAAGACTAATTTTTTAACTTGTTTAACTGATTTGCGCATGGCATCCCGGCGGCGGTCGTTGATAACCCGCTTCTTTTTGGATGCTCGGAGGGCTTTCTCAGCTGATTTAGTGATTGGCATAGACCCACAAGATAACCTAAAAATTAACTTTAAGCAAGTTTCTTACCTCCCCAAGGAGACTCCTCGGGGAAAACTGGCCTTGTGGGGTCCACTAGGTTATTATTGAGCCATGATTGGTCAATTACGGGGGAAAATTGTACATCAAGGTGATAAACACCTGATTTTAGACGTCGGCGGGGTGGGCTATAAAGTCGCCGTCAGCGCCGAAACTAAGCTGGCCCTGGCCAACAACCAAGCGGAAATCACCCTCTGGACCCACCTGACGGTCAAAGAAGACGCCCTGGATCTCTATGGCTTCCTCAACCAAAAAGAACTGGAATTTTTTAAACTTTTGATTAGTATTTCAGGAGTCGGACCTAAAAGTGCCCTGGGCATCCTGTCCCTGGCCTCCCCCGACACTCTATCCCAAGCCATTGGTCGCAACGACACCGCTTATCTGACAAAAGTCTCCGGCATCGGTCGCAAATTGGCCGAAAAAATTGTTTTGGAACTGAAGGATAAAATCCCCTATTTGGCCAATCAAGATGATGCCAATTTCCAACAAGAGACCGATGTGATGTTGGCACTCCAAGCCATGGGCTACAATGAACGCGAAGTCCGTGAAGCCTTAAAAAAGTTACCGGCAGATATCGCCGACACTAGTGCTAAAATTAAATTCGCTCTAAAAAACCTCCACCGCTAACATGAAAGAACGTCTCCGCCGTCTCATTCCCCTTAAATTGTTTCGCTCTCTGCAACCTTGGTATCATTACGGGCTAACTTTTTTGGCAGCCGCTCTCAATGGTTTTCCGGCTCGCAAAATAAAAATCATTGGCATCACCGGCACTAAAGGCAAAACGACCAGCACTGAAATTATTAGCGCTATTCTAGAGCAAGCTGGTTACAAAACCGCCATCGCCTCGACTTGGCGTTTCAAAGTGGCAGATAAAAGCCAGCGCAATCTTTTAAAAATGAGTATGCCTGGCGGGCCTTATCTCCAGCGGCTTATCAAACAAGCGGTGAACGCCGGCTGTCAGTATTTAATTTTAGAAATGACTTCCGAGGGAACTAAACTCTTTCGCCATAAATTTGTCGATTTAGATGCTCTACTTTTTACCAACATCTCGCCGGAGCATATCGAGTCCCACGGTTCTTTTGAAAATTATCTTCAAGCCAAATTAAAATTAGCTGATGCTCTGGCTGATTCGACCAAACCCAATCGAATGATTGTCTCCAATGCTGATGATCGCGAGGCCTATAAATTCCTAGCCAAAAAAATCGGCCATAAAATCCCCTTCCAACTGAAAGACGCCGAGCCTTATGAGCTAAACGCCAACGGCTTAAGTTTTACCTTTGGCGGTCAGACCATCAATGCCAAATTATTAGGTTTATTTAATTTATATAACTTACTGGGCGCGGCGACTTTGACCAAAAATCTCGGTGTCTCAACTGCCGACATCAAAAAAGCGATTGAAAATTTTGCCGGTGTTCGGGGTCGCTTGGAAAAAATCAGTAGTGGCAACAAAAAACAAAATTTCGAAGTGATTGTCGATTACGCTCACACGGCCGATTCTCTAGCCAAGGTTTATCAAATTTTTGCCGCCA
>CAYHUF010000053.1:0-5021 GCA_964359775.1 uncultured Candidatus Saccharibacteria bacterium | reverse complement strand
GTTCCGGCGCGGAATTTTGGTGGGCCTTGATAAATTCGGCTGTCTGGGCTGGAGCGTAAAAATCGGCTCGACTAATGTATTGATAGTAACCAAAATAAACGGCCCCCAAATTTAGGATCAGAATGAGGAGAGCGACACTCAACCATTTCTTCTCTGACCAAATGCCCAGTTTTTTCAAGAGCCAGTAAGCCGTGGCGAAAAAGATGAGGCTAACAATAATCTGTCGATCCAATAAACTAAAACTTTGGAGAGCCGAGTGGAGAAATTGTTTCAAGACCGTCAAATAATAATCCGGTGGCAAGCCGGCCGTCCGGGCATAGCCGAAACGCAGAAAAATTTTCTGGGCCCAAGAGAAAACCTGGTCGAACCATAATAATTGGATAGTTGTCGCGATAACAATCAGCGGCGCCAAGAGATAGCTAAATAGCCGCCGCCAGGAGCGTAAATGCCTGGCTAAAATTTCTGCCGCTTCGGCTCGATGATCCAGAAGATAGCGCAGGGCAAAAATAATCATCAGCGCCGCCGCCAGATTGCCCAAAAATATGATCCGAGGCGCTTCGCGAAAAGAACTGTAGAGTGGTAATTGATGCAGAAGCCAGCCAAAAGGCGAATAACGAAAAGAGACCAAGAGACAGGCCAGAAAACTTAAATAGAAAAAGTGAAAATGGCGATCGGTAATCCGCCGCCATAAAAACAGACTGATCATTAAAATCATCACTGGCCACAGGCCCAAATATAAATTAGGATTGGAAAAAGGAATTTTGGGCAGGGAGAAAAAAGGCCAGAGATAATGAATAAAATCCCAAGGGTAATAAGAACCCAGGAAATAATCGGCTACCGCTACTCCGCCGGCCCGGGCCGAGACGCCGGTCCAAGCTAGGATCACTGCGATCTGCGGCCAACCCACTAAAGCGGAGATTAGAAAAGCCAGGGCCAGTTTCAATCCCGTTCGAACAACTGAAGCTAAGCGCCGCCACTCCACCAAAAACCAAGCGGCATAAATCGCCACGAAAGAATGAATGTAGACGACGTATTGGACGTGGCCGGAGAGCCAGGAAACACCGAGAGCTAGGCCGAGGAAAATCCAAGCTAAATTTCGATTAAGACGCTTCGGACTGGTTCGAATAATTTCCAACAAGAGCAGAGCCAGCGGCAAAATAAAATAAATGTTGGTGTGAAGTAAGGTCGAGCCCCAGAGCATCAGCTGGCCGGAAAAGACAAACAGACTGGCGCCGATGATGGCCAGTTGGGGCAAAAATTTTAGCCGGCGCAGATATAAAAAAGTTAGGAGATAGGTCAAAATCAAATTGACCAAATTCAGATAACGATAAGCATCGAAAGTATCGAAGATTTTGAGGCTCCAGTCGGTGATCGGATAAAACCACAGCCCAACCACCGACACCATGACCGGAAAACCGGACAAAATACTCTGGGCCACTACCGGCCCCCGGCTGGCGTAATATTGGAAATAGCTTAAATAATTGAAGAGGATGTCCCCGTTTAGAAACAGCTTCCCTCCCGCCCAAGACGGGTAAAAAATCACCAGAAGTAAGCCGATAGGCAGAAGCCCGAGGCAGACCGGCCAGGCTTGAGTCAGACGCCTAATTAGGGCCGATTTAGTCATGAATTTAACTATAAGGGCCTTTCGAGCCTTTGTCTATGGCCGCTGAAAGGCCCCGACCAAGGAGCTGCCCAGCCAGCTCCCCGGCAAAATTTTTGATTCCCAATAGAAGAGTTTGGCCAAGATAAAATGAAGGCGAATTGAAAAGCCTTGCGGGGCAAGAATATCGGTCCCCCGCTTTTTTCCCAAGCGGACCAAAAGCCAAGCCGGCAGATAGAGAGTGTGGAAATAATAGGCGCTCCGGGCCGGCAACCAGCCGGCCCGGCTTAAGAGCGTGTCGAGACTAGCCCGATCATAACGCCGGAAGTGGGCATTAAACTCGTCGTAATTACTCCACAATTCCGACCGGGCCGGCACGGTGATCAAAATGGTTTTTAAATTCGGTAAATTATTTTTTAAATCGGCCAATAAATCCTCCGGTCGTTCCAAATGCTCAATCACGTCCAACAATAAAACCGTTTCAATTCTGTTTTTTAAATCCGTCGCTAAATCACCTAGGGTTTGGCCGGTAAATAAAAAACTTTTTAGTTCGGGCGCGACCGGTACCGGCGCCGGATCGACACCCCAAATTGGAAAGTTACGCTGGAGCAAAAAATCTAGCACCACGCCCCGACCGGCCCCGACATCTAAAATCGGCCCAGTCGAATAACGCCGCAAATAATCGGCTACCACTAAATTACGGGCCAGAGTCCAATAATGGTTTTCAATCCCAGCCGGATAAATGGCCGCGAATTGCTCGCTGGTGAAATCGGTCGCGCTCATTTAATTTAAATTTGGTCTTCGATAATAAAGCGCGGCCGATCTTTGACTTCGCGGTAAATCTTAGCCAGATACTCGCCGATAATCCCGAGGGCCAATAATTGAATACCACCCAAGAGATACATCGGCAAGACTGTCGAAGCCCAACCGCTGACCACTTTCAAAAAGAGCAGGCCAAAAATAACATAGGCACTCAAAACGAGTGAGCCAATAAAAATCAGGAAGCCTAAGGCCGTAATCAAGCGCAAGGGAGCGACACTAAAAGAAGTAATCCCCTCAAAGGCGAAGTGGAGCATTTTGCGCAAAGAATATTTAGTTTCGCCTTGCAAGCGCTCCAAACGGTCATAATAAACGGTATCGGTTTTAAAGCCCAAAAGAGGTACTAATCCACGCAAAAATAAATTAACTTCCCGAAATTCGGCTAAAGCGGCCAGGGCCCGCCGGCCGATCAAACGGAAGTCGGCGTGATTATAAACAATCTTCACTCCCAGCCATTTTAAAATTTTATAATAAGCCAGGGCTGTCGTGCGTTTAAACCAGGAGTCCACCCGTCGCTCGGACCGGACCCCATAGACAATTTCCGCTCCGGCTTGGAATTTTTTGACCATTTCGGCCATCACCGCGATATCATCTTGAAGATCGGCGTCAATGCTAATCAGACAATCGGCCTTTGGCCCATAGGACAAGAGACCGGCCAGCAAAGCGTTTTGGTGACCAACATTAGCCGCCAACTTCAAACCCCGAAATAGCGGATTCCCCAAGGCCATTTGACTGATCAAAGTCCAGGTCTCATCCCGACTGCCGTCGTCGACAAAAGCGATAAAAGAGTCTGCCGAGACCAATTTCCCGGCCACCAACCCGGCCAAAGCCAGGGCCAATTTGGCAGCCGAATCAACCAAAACCGCCTCCTCGTTATAGCAAGGCACCACAATGCCCAGAATCGGTTCAGTTCGGTTCATATCCTCGAATCTTAGCATAAATTATTTTTCTTGCCTTTGTCGGTCTTGATACTCCAACAACTTCTCAGCCGGAGAAATACCGCCAAGAACCTCGTGCGGAAAGTAATTCCAGGCGTCATTTAGCAATTCCAAAACATTACTCAATTCTGAAGCTCCACCTCCGCGATCAAACATTAGCAAAGCTTTCATCAAGTCGTCGCTCCCGCTCTCATGATAAATAACCGCCCTGACATCCTGCAAACTGAAATCACTATCGGTCTCCTCGAGCATTTCCACAATCTCCTGCTCAATCTCTTTTCGTCGCTCCAGAATTTGTCTGTGCTTTTGTAAGCCGGCCTGGCTAAGAGGTGGCATTGATTCAATTCGAGCTTGATTGGAAACTTCACCGCAATAATCATCCAATAGACTAAAAATCAATTGGATAGATTTATAAGTTCCGCTAGGCAGTTCCTCGACATACTCACATTTATCATACGCCGGTTGCCACGCGCTGGCCGCCAAATGATCAAGGTTGGTACGCAGACCAAAGAGGATACTATCGGCTCGTTCTTTGGAAAGCCCTGACTCTTTGCCAGGAAATCGTAGATGGTAGGTCAACGGCCCGAGTTCGGTCTGAATCATCCGCACCCCGGCCTGACGGATATTTCCGTTTTTATGCTGGAGGAGTTGAAACAGCCAAGGGAAGAGAAAATCCGGATGGCGTTCTTTATTGTGCAAGTAGTAAATGACCGAAACTGCTATCGCGAAATTTTCCTGCCGCCAATCTTCGGCGATCTTCGAGTAGGTATCCGGAGCGTTATTGATAATGTCTTTTATCTGCTTAAATTCATCTTTACCGCCACTATGCGAACTATACAAAAATTTCCGAACTTTCCGGGCCGCCGCGCGGCTCTGGTCCTTGTCCGCGGTCAAAATATTTTTGAACAATTCAGCAAAAGTCATTTCGGTCGAGCGGTGAGGTTGTTTTGATTCGATTGGCATGGTTTTAATCCTCTTGTTATGTCTGCAATGAAAACATATTCATATTCTAAATTTTCCCCTAAACTTCCGCAATCACTTTTCTCTTACCGATTTCCCTTTGCCCGATTATGCGTCTTGCACAGCATCTGACAATTTTTGGCCGAAGTGGCCCCACCTTTACTCCAGGCGGCGACATGGTCGGCATCCATATCATTCAGGCTCCAGATCTTTTCTTTATTGGCATCGTGTCCAAGAGCGCAGAGCGGGCAGTTCGACACTTTTTTCTTCTCCGCTTTAGTGGTTTGTTCTTTGTATATTGATTTTTTGGTGGCGTCATCAAAAACGCGGACATCCAATAATTTCGTATCAGTAGCACCGCCTAAGATAAATTCAAAAATACCTTTGCGATTTTTGACATAGGGATCGCCGTACAGTTTTTGCACTTCGGCCGACACTTTGGTCGGATGATAGGCTTTCTTGTGGTATGTCTCATACAGTCGCCCCCACTCCAGACCACGCATTTCACTTTCCACCTCGACAAACACACTAGACACCCAATCAATCACGGTACTGAAATACTTTTTTAGCTCGGTAATGTTTTTCTCATATCGATGACTGCTCATATAGTCTCCGATATTGCCCTTACTTACCCAATCGAGGGCACATCCCAAAAAATCTTGCCGGTTGGCGCTACCTGATACATACGCGCTCCATTTTTGAAT
>CAYHUF010000052.1:0-5027 GCA_964359775.1 uncultured Candidatus Saccharibacteria bacterium | reverse complement strand
TTCTCGTCTCAGTTTTTAATGTGTACGCGATTGGCCAGGGGGTTGATACCGGCGTCGGCAACAGTATCGAAATTCGAAACCCCATCAAAGCCGACACTTTGGCCGGGCTCTTGGCGGACATCCTCAGTATTATCGTCCAAATCGGCATCCCCATCTTGGTGATTATGGTTATTTATACCGGTTTTACTTTTGTTACAGCTAGAGGCAACGAAGATAAAATTAAGGAAGCCAAAAAGGCGATTGTTAGTGTTTTAATCGGTTCGGCTGTTGTCATTGGCGCTTACGCTATTTCGGAAGCGATTCAGAATACCGTTACTCAACTCCAGACCGGAGGTTCTTCAACAATAGGTATCCCCGACCTGCAGGCTCCGGCTCCTGGTTGGGATTAATCAATTAATTAAAATATTTTTATGAATCTCACTACCGTTCTAAGTAAAATTCAAAGCACGATTTTTACCCCATTAGTTGCTTTAATTATTGGTTGGGCCATGATTACTTTTCTTTGGGCTCTGGTCCAGTATTTAAAACCAGGCGATGCCAAGGGGAAGGAGACTGCTACCAAAACTATCGGTTGGGGAGTTTTAATTTTAGCGGTGATGGTCTCGGTCTGGGGTTTGGTTAATCTTTTGACCAATACTTTTGGTGATTGGGGGGCGAATTCCAGTCAAAATATCGAGATCCCCCAGATGCAATGATTTCCCGCTTTGACCGCTTGCTCGTTTTTCTGATACCTCGTATAATAAGATAATCAATTAATAGCTAGTTTAATTAATAATCGTTAATCAATTGTTTATGAAGAAATATTTTATTGGTGTCGGTTCTCTTTTAGCTTTGCCTTTGATTTCCTTGGCTCAGGTTACCACTTTAAATAGTAACTCTGGCGCTAACGAGGTTGTCGCTTACCTTCAAAGCCTTTTTAGTGTAGCTATCACGGTTTTGATTGGTTTAGCCGGAGTTTATTTCATTTGGGGAGTGATTGGTTTTATTACCAAAGCCGGAGAAGAAAAAGACCAAGCGAAGGACCAAATGCTTTGGGGAGTGATTATTATCGCTGTTATGCTTTCATTCTGGGGTTTGGTCAAAATCGTCGTTAACTCTGTCTTTAGTGGCGATCAAGCTACCGCTCCGACTGAATTGCCAACAATCCCTGGCGCTTAAGAACTTAAAAGATATCGTCTAAAATCCTATGGCCTTGCTCTTTAAGCCGGAAATTGCTCAAGCTGCGGTGGGGAAAATTCAACTGGTGGAAAATTTCAAATCAGTTATCTTAAACCCGATTATCACCTTTCTTTTTGGCGCCGCCTTGATCTATTTTCTGTGGGGTTTGGCTGAAGTGGTGGCCGGCGGTGATGAAGAAGCTAAGCGCCAAACCGGTCGGGAACATATTATGTGGGGGGTAGTCGGGATGTTTATTATGGTGGCCGTTTACGGTATTCTCAATCTGGTTTCGGCGACCATCAATCAAGTATTTTAGTTAAGAAAATAGATCGATTCTAAAATCTAACCAAAAAATAAAGGCGGAGGGTTCGTTTCCACGAACCCTCCGCCTTTCTAGCATCCGGATTAAATCTTCACGGCTTGCCAGATTATATCGACTATCACCTCCTTTTTTGGTTTGATGATCCGAAATCGGATTGCCCGCCCCTTCAAATCTTCGACGGGCTGATCTTCCTTGTCAGGAGTAAACTTGTACAGTTTATTTGTCCCGACGATCAGCATCTCCACCTCTCCATCTCTTGGAGCGTAGGAGATTGATCTTGGAATTGAAACCTGGGGAAGACGAAGCTCTGGCGACCAAGTCCCATCCGCGGGGGCGACAATGGTTGTTAACCCGGAATCCTCACTTTTCGCCCCCCTGGTCTGCCATCCTTGCCAGACTAGGGAAACCTGGTTTCGGCCAGTTTTAATCAACTCCGACCAGTTCTCCTTTCCATAATCCTCAAGGCTTGCCCCGAGGATGCCGAACAGAAGAACTATCACCATTCCCACTCGCCACAGCCATTGCTTGGTCTTCTTGTAGTTTCGCTCTAGAGCGAAACTCGCCAGAGCGAGCAAGAGGACTAAACTCAGGAATAGACGCGGGTGATTGCCACTGAGCCACCAAGCCCAGTGGCCGTTTAGGGTCACAAGCAAGAGTAGGACAATTGCCCCGCTCACGCTCACCTTGAACCACTCTTCTTCATACCAATCTTTCAGCTGGTTTCTCAAAGAAGAAGTGTTACTTTGCCCTAATGAAGGAGTTGTTGATTGGGGAGCGCCCCGTGGGTTCAAAGTCACGGCCACTATTCCAACCACAACGGCAATCACCGTAATGGCTATAGGAATTACCCACATACATAAGCTCCTTTCTTTCAGTTACTTAACCGGAACTGTTGGTTGAACTGCGCCTCCACCTTCAACATAAGTTGTAAGGGGGGATTTTGCGACATTACCCATACGCACTTCTTCCTGGGTAATTTGAGCGGCTTGTTCTGGAGAAAGACCGCTAGTTATCAAGTTCTCCACAATGGCCTTCAGACCTAAAGCAATACCTTCTCTAGGTTTTTGTTCCAGGGCCATCTTTCCTCTAGCCTCATGTTCTTTTGCGTCCGCCAGATGACGTTGTTCATCGACAGCCTTAGCCGCATCGTCAAGTTTTTTTTGTTCCGGCGACAAATTGGCTGTCTCAACCCAGGCCGCCATTATTTTTACTCCAAAACGGTCTTCCAAACCGTCCAGTTGGCGCCCAGGAGAGGTCGTTTTGTTCAACATCAATATTTTTTTAGCGAACGGTGAAGTTAGGCCTTTGTCTGTATTGACAAAGGCCCTGTAATCGAACCCAGGGTCGTTCCAGTAATCAATGGCCGCTGAGCTGACTGCGGCATCAACCTGATTTAAGACCCGGCCTTTATAATCAAAGACCACTGTTGCCGGATTGACGATTACTACATCAAGCATGATGATGAAATCGACTTTCCAGCGATCTCCACCAAGCTCAACATCAGTGACCAGAAGAGGGTGGGGAAATCGATAACGAAGATAATCTGTTTTTCTGGTCTCTGTTTTGAGCAGTTGACGGATAGGGATTTCTTCCGATCCCGTTTCCCACCCGGTTTTGAGTTTATCGGCTACTACTTCAAACCAATGAACTCGTTTAATGGGCCATAAGATGCTAATCCAGGAGATTCCCAGATTTTTCTCTAACCATCCAATTCCCCTTTTCTTTCCACCGCCTCTTACTGGAATTACTTTATGGGTAACTTGATCGACGAAACCATCAGTTACCGATAAATTATCAAGTACCTTGTAAAGACTCTCGCCCTTAACTAGGAACTTGAATCCACCGGTCTCTACCCGTGTTCCGTAGCGATTCGTCTTGGACAAGACATAAAGTAGAGCCAATCCCGAACCAACCAGAACAATCAACGATATAATCGTAGCCAATAAGAGTAACATGATCCTTCTCCTTCTTTTCCTCGCGCAAAGCGCGTTTTGTTTTTTTCCGTAAAAATCGTGATAGTCGATTGACAACGATCAATCTATTCTCAATAGGGGAACACCCCCTATATCATTTTCTACCTTCTATTATACACCATAAAGATATAAAAGTCAAGGTCAAAAACTGACTCATCCACCAGCTGGCGGAAGGGCTAGAAATAAGGCTAAAATTGACCTATAAACCACAATCCCCCGATTATCACAAACTCTCACGGTCGTGAGAGTTTGTGATAATCGGGGAGGAGGAGTTACTTTAAGTTAAAGGACTCCCTTAAACCGTGCTCATTAGATAAACGATCAGTTTCGAAGAAGATGGCCAAATGATTAATTTCAATCTCTGTTTTTAGTAATTCAATAAACTCTTCTTGCGGATAAGGCGAAACCCAAACGCTGTGTTGTAATCTCTGGAAGCCAGATTCAATGAGTTCTTGTCTTAGGAAATCTCTCTTAGATCTTTGCTTTTCAGGAATATCAAAAATGACGATTCGCCACTTTTTATCCCAGACATAGTTTTTAAGTCGGCTGACTCGTTGGATGTGGATTAATCTTCTTTCTCCATCTTTAGTTAATTTCAGATGCCCATCAGAATCAATCTCGATTAAATTCTTAGCAATTAATTCTTTAGTTTTGCGGTTAATATAATATTCTTGTCGGTATTTATTTGTATTCCTCCAGTTCTTTAGTTTCTTGATTAATTTATAGATCAGTCGATTTGCTGTCTGGGGACTAATCTGGCCATTTAAAGCGATTACTAATAGAATCGAACCCACTAGAAAATCTCTGGGTCTTAATTTTGTTTTAGCGTTAAATTCCATAATCCTATTTTATCACAAACTCTCACGGTCGTGAGAGTTTGTGATAAAATAGGATTTGGTGATTTTTGCTAAGTTATATGAATTAGTTAGATAACTTAAACAAATTGTGCCGAGAAGAGGAGTCGAACTACTCGCCCTCGACAAGCTCGGTCTGCGTTTTGAGAACCCTGGTTCTCAACGAGCTCCGCCAGCTGGCGGAGCTCTGCTCTCCAACACGGGGAACTTCCGTTCCCCGACCCCTTCCCAGGTTCGAGTCCTCTTCACACAAAAAAACGGCTATCGCCGCTTTCTTTTGTGCCGAGAAGAGGACTCGAACCTCCATGGATTGCTCCACTAGCTCCTAAGGCTAGCGCGTCTACCAATTTCGCCATCTCGGCTGGGGTAAAATATCAAACTCGGGTATGAGTTAGGCTTTGCCTCACCCATTTTTTATCTGCGTCGAAAATTTGCTAATTTTCGACGCGATTTTTACTTCTTGGAAAACCAAGAAAAAAATCGGGTGCCCCGTGTAGGGATTGGACTACTTGGAAACCCACGGTTTTCCAACACTCATCCGCGAGCGGACTCGCTGCCTTCCTCCACGGGAAAACAGGATGTTTTCCCGACCCCCTTCTCGTCCGAATCCTACACTGGGGCCACTCGCTCTGTTCGTGGGTGCCCCGTGTAGGATTCGGACCTACGACCGTTTGCTTAAGAGGCAACTGCTCTACCAACTGAGCTAACGGGGCGTAATTT
>CAYHUF010000051.1:0-5030 GCA_964359775.1 uncultured Candidatus Saccharibacteria bacterium | reverse complement strand
CTGACAGTCAAGTTAGAACTTATTTTGCCAATGACTATAGCCGAGCTGTGTCCGATGCTCGAGGAGCCGCTTCTCGTCATGGAGTTAATTTTGACAATTTAAGCCCAGCCCGCCAAACCGTTTTGGTAGATATGGCTTTCAATATGGGGACTAACCCCAACGGTTTGACTCAGAGCCAGCAGGGTCTCGATGGTTTCAACCGCATGTGGTCTAACATCCAGTCCGGGAATTGGCAAGCTGCCGGTCAAGAAGTTCATGGCACGGGCTATCAAGGCGCGCGGGCCAACCGCAATGCCGAAATTATGGCTAATGATGATCAAAATGCTATCAGTCAACGAGCCTCTAGTGACCCTCGTTCGGGTGACATTTGTAAAGACGGGGCCATCGACACCAGTGGAGCAATTAGTACCTAAGTTTGTCTCCGATGGCAAAATGATTTTTGGCTACTGAACCGGCATTAAGCTCCAAAACATATTGAATTTTTTGACCGGGTGAAAAAGTCTGGGGATAAGTTTCCGGGCCTAGATTGGGGCTAATACTTACCACTCGTCGATTGGCATCGAGCCAAATCAGGTCCAGTGGAAAACTCATTTCCTTCATCCAAAAAGCCGGCACTGTCGGCCGATTAAAAACAAAAAGCATTCCCGCTTCGGCCGGCAAGATGTCCCGACCAGAGAGGCCTCGCTCTTGATCGGTGGTTTTAGTTACCACTTCCAACCATAGATGGGTCCGGCCAAGAGTGGCGGAAGTTTGGTAGGGACTAAGATTACCCTTAATGGTATTAACAAAACTCTCAGCATTACGGCTAAAAGTTAAAACCGCTAAAACCAAGAAACCCAACGCTAGGATATGTTTCGGAGCCGACATAAATTATATTTTAAGCAAACAAAGCCAATCAGCAAGGGATAAGTTTTCGGCTCGAGCTTTAGCCGGGATACCACAAACTTCAAGTTGTTCGGCGCTAAGGCCTAAATTATTTTTTAATAGTTGGCGCTTGTGGCTAAAACCGCGATGGAGTAAGTCGAAAAATTTGCTTTCCATTTTTACATCAGAAAAATGCTGACGAGAAATCTGGTCGATCAATAAAATAGCCGAGTCAACCTTGGGAATTGGCCGGAAAGAGCCGGCGGGAACGGTTTTTACATAATGCGCTTGGCCGTAAGCTTTGACGGACAAAGATAATAGGCTTTCTTTTTTATCGCGAGCGATGCGCTCGGCCACTTCTTTTTGCAACATCAGGACCATCAAACTTGGTGGATTGGTGGTCGTTAAAAACTGGCGAATAATTTGACCGGTCAGGTAGTAGGGAATGTTGGCTACCAATTTGTATGTAGTATTTGGTATATGGTATTTAGTTTCTTGCCCGCTTAAGTCTTGTCCGCCTAAGTTTTGCTGAACAAAATTTGGGTGGGTTTGCTTGGCAAAATTTTGGTGGGTTAGATCAAAATTTAAGATATCTTCATTAAGTAAAATCAATCTTTTAGATTCTAATTCATTGGAAAACTTTTTAGTTAGAGCTGGGATAAGTTCGGCGTCTTTTTCTACTGCTATCACCTGGCAGCCAGTCGCTAACAGCTTCTCGGTTAAAACTCCTTGGCCGGGGCCGATTTCCAAGACTAAATCAGCCTGGGTGACTCGCCCAGCTTCAATAATTTTAGCGATCGCTGATTCGGAGATCAGCCAGTTTTGACCTAAAGCTTTCTTGGCTTTCATGCCGGCACTATAGCTTGTTTTTAGCTAAATCGCCACCTTGCCATTGGGCTCCATAAGCCAGGCTTCTGTTTTACAGAAGCCTGGCTTATGGAGCTTAGAAGTAAATTGTCCGCTCGGCTTCTCCGGCTTCGGCTTCGAGTAAAGAGTCGTCAATATCAAAAATAAATTCCGAGGGAATATTGACTTGGCGATTACCGTAAATCATCCGAGTTTGAGCGTAGGACAAAAATAATTTTTCCCGGGCTCGGGTGACAGCCACATAAAAGAGTCGGCGCTCTTCTTCCTGATCGCGATCGGTTTCACCGAAGCCGCCGTGGGGAAAAAGATCTTGTTCCAAGCCAACAATAAAGACATAATCAAATTCCAAACCTTTGGCCGCGTGAACAGTCATTAGTTTGACCCCGTCTTTTTTCTCGTTGAGCGAGTCTTGATCAGTGGTTAGCGACATTTCGGTTACCAGGTCGAGCATGCCTTCACCGAGAGGTCGCTCGTCGTACTTGGTGGCCAAAGTCACAAGCTCGCGAATATTTTCTAGTCGCTCACTTCCCTCCTCGCCACTGGTTTTTAATTCTTGCTCCAGCCCGGTGCGTTCCAAAATAAATTTAATCACCTCGGAACATTTCTTGGTTTCGATGGAGGTTTTGATTTCTTCGATCAGACGATTGAAGCTATTTATTTTTTCTTGCATTTTACTCGGCAAATCAGCCTGCTGACCGGCAAAAATTTTTAACAAAGTGACTTTGCCAATCCCCCGAGCCGGAATATTGATCACTCGTTTAACGCTTTCCAAATCATTATTATTCAAAGCCAGGCGGATGAAGGCCAAAATATCTTTCACTTCTTTGCGTTCAAAAAAGCGAATGCCTAGGACTTGGTAAGGAACATTGACCCGTAAAAAGGCTTCTTCCAAAACGCGCGATTGGAAATTAGCCCGATACAAGACAGCGATTTCATTGGCCGGTATGCCCTCGTTCATCAGTTGAGAAGATTTTTTGGCGGCAAATCCCGCTTCGCCATTTTCGTCCAAGCTGGTGAAGAGACCGATTTTTTGACCGTCTTTATTTTTAGTAAAGAGGGTTTTGTCTTGGCGTTGTTTGTTTTTGCTAATGACGGCATTAGCGGCGGTCAAAATAGTTTGAGTCGAGCGATAGTTTTCTTCCAGCAAGACAATTTTAGCTTTGGGATAATCGCGTTCAAAATGGAGTAGGTTGGTAAAATCCGCTCCCCGCCAACCATAGATCGACTGATCCATATCACCGACGACGCAGATATTTTGGGCTGGGCCAACTAGAAGCTGGGACAGCTCGTATTGAATCTGATTGGTGTCTTGATATTCATCGATATGGAGATATTGCCACCGAGCCTGGTATTTGGCTTTGATCTCCGGATGATTTTTCAATAAAGCCACGGTTTTAAGTAATAAATCGTCAAAATCAAGGGCCTGCTCCTTGGTCAGAATTTCTTCATAATGTTTCCAAACGGAAGCCAGAACTTTGGCATAATACTCACTGGCTTCAGAGGCGTACTTAGCATAAGATAGCCCATTGCCCTTTTGGCGAGAGATGCCGTTGAGCATTTTACGGGGCTCGAATTGTTTGTCGTCGACTTGAGCCAGTTTCATCGCTTGTTTGATTTTGGCCATCGATTCATCCCGATCGAGAATGGAAAAATTCTTGGTCAGACCAAGAGCCGAGGCATTTTGGCGCAAGAGATAGACGCCGAGTGAGTGAAAGGTGCTTAAGAAAGGTAAAGTCCGGTCTTGGCTATGAATCGGGGTACTACTGTCGGCATACTTGGCAGACAAAAGCTCTTCCACTCGATGGCGCATTTCAGCTGCCGCTTTGTTGGTGAAAGTAATGGCTAAAATGGCTTCCGGGGCTACTCCGCTCTCAATCAGATGAAAAATCCGGTAAGTAATGGTTCGAGTTTTGCCGGCACCCGCCCCGGCCACAATCAAAAGCGGTCCGTCACGATGGAGGACCGCTTCAGTCTGGGGTGGGTTGAGTTGCTTTAAGTAATCGAGCACACTATTTAATTTACCGATCTAGTTTAGCCTCTAATTCCGCTAAACGTTTTTCTTGGGATCCAGCATCGTTGAGATCGAGTATGGCGTCTCCCCTTCTAAAAGCGTCTTCTCTTTTAGAAACTTCCTTTTGTAAAAAGACTAATTCAGCTTCGTCATCGGCAAATTCCATTGTGCCATCCAAATGTCGAACATAAGCCACGTTACTAATTCCAGAATTAAGAGTATCGAAACTTAATTGCTCTGGTTCTATCACCCCCTTTCCCACTTTCATTCGTTTGATTATAAAACACTTATTTTTAAGGTCAATACCTTCGATCAATCTAATGGTGCCACTTCTACTAACTACCGTATCTCCAACATTTAAATTAAAACGGATTTTAACTTCCTGACCCAAACTAATTTCTTCATCACCTAACTTGGGCTTAAATTCTTCAATCATAATTTAGACTTTTAACTCATTAATGGCTTAATTATAGCAAGAAAAGGCGTTAAACCAACTATTCATTGTTTTGACCTCTCACTTCCCTTATAATGACAACAATTACTCCCTAACTTTATTCTTATGTCTGAAAATTTCAGCTCCAATAATTTAGAAACGGAAATCGCTGAATTGTCCAAGCAAATTGAAGCAAAGAGACGTCTGCTCGAATCCGAACGGGGAGTTTTAGTGGAAGATCGAGAGGCCGTGGCGACAGTGATCAAAGAAGAATTGTTTTCCGGGCAAACTACCGAGGTAATGGGCGCTAAGACAACTTCTTCTGAACCATCAAGTAACTATCTCGACAATGTCGACGAAGAAACAGTTGAATCAGTCAATGCTCTTTTAAGTCAAATCCCCGAGCAAGGTTTCCGAAAAACAGCCGCTTTGGCCGAGAAGATGAGTCCCTATTATCTGGATATTTTCCATGATGTTTTAACCACTCGCCTTTACGACGAATTAAAAACTCGCGGTTATCTAAAGTAATATGTTTAATTTTTATTCCTCCGCTCTGCTTTTTGGCATCCTGTGCGCCCTAACCAGCTTGGGAGCCATTCTCTATGTCCGACGCAAAGTTAAATTTTCAGCTCTTGATTACCGCGTTCTTCAATTGCAAATTCCTAAAATAGAAACTGAAAAACCGACAGATTTTCTCCAAGAGATTAATCTGTCCGAACAATTAATCAATGCCTTGGCGGCCATTGGTCGACCAGTGGTTTTTGAAGTCGCCGTCCGGCACGATTCCGAAGCCATTGAGTTTTATTTGGGGATCCCGGCTTCGGCCGTGGATTTGGCGTCCCGCCAAATCCACGG
>CAYHUF010000050.1:0-5126 GCA_964359775.1 uncultured Candidatus Saccharibacteria bacterium | reverse complement strand
GCACGTCTGACGGCGACCTCGTCAGCGTGGGCAATGCCGATCCGTACGGTGTGAACGTCGTCAGGAGCGACTCGAGGGACTCGCACGGCGATCTGGGTGTCCGTTTCTCCCGCAGGGCGTAGTCTTGAACTCTGGACCTTGTCTTGCTTGTTTCTGCCTTGGTCCCGGCCAGGGGCCAAGGACCCGCGCTATTATACCTCTTCGGTATGGTAGCGCGGTTTTATTTTCTCTAATATACTAAACTCGGCTAATGAAAGGTCGTCTAATGATGGTCTTCGCCACATATACACTGCTTATACAATTCTTCGGACAGGTGAAATTGATTTCCGGAGTGTCCTCAAAGTATTACGCGCTCGACCTTTTTTCTAAAAACGAAGAGCGTTTGCCACGGCGGAATTGTATAGAGAAATGGACGCACGTCTGACGGCAACCTCGTCAACGTGGGCAATGCCGATCCGAACGGTGTGAACGTCGACAGGAACGACTCGAGGAACTCGAACGGCAATCTGGGTGTCCGTTTCTCCCGAAGTGTTCATTAAGGCCTCCTGATCGGAGGTCTTTTTGGTTCAGCTAAATTTAAAAACTTCAACCAGCCACCCAGCATTCTGCCTAATTCCAAAAGTTTTTCTTCTAGTTCAACGTAGCGTTTTTCCGGTAGAACCTTTAGATCATAGGCTAAGCGAACGAAAAACTTTAATTGAGACAGTTTTAAGTCGGCTTTTTGTAGAATGAGGAACTTGCTATTACCGGTTTTGACCCGGCCCATTAAAATTAACTCGAAAAAATCTAAGGCTTGTTGGTCGATTTTCAAACCGAGAGCGTAGCGATCCCGCTTGGGCATGGTCACTAGGCATTTATATAATTGTTCGTATAATTGGTAAGTCTTATGAATTATCGACGCATCACTAAATTGTCGGGGGGGGGGGGACTAAAGAGTCATG
Organism: uncultured Candidatus Saccharibacteria bacterium; assembly: GCA_964359775.1. Taxonomy (GTDB): domain Bacteria; phylum Patescibacteriota; class Minisyncoccia; order Phycocordibacterales; family XYD1-FULL-46-19; genus 21-14-all-37-9. Next base: position 4,185 of record CAYHUF010000050.1, on the reverse strand, counting down.
ATTTATTTAATCAAATAAGCGAACTGTCTAATCTATTTCGAGCCTGGAAGGAGTTTAAGCGGGGCAAGGGTAAAAAGCAAGATGTGGTCGAGTTATCAACGGTTTTGGAAGAAAAGGTGTTTGACCTCCATCAACAGCTTAAAACTGGCACCTATTGCCACTCGGCCTATCAAGATTTCTATATATTTGACCCAAAATTACGGCATATTCACAAAGCTGAGGCTCATGATCGTCTACTTCATCAAGCGGTTTCCCAAATCCTGGAACCACTCTATGACCGCCAATTTATCTTCGACTCCTATTCTTCTCGTTCTGGTAAGGGGGTCCATAAAGCTCGAGCCAGATTTCAAGCTCTGGCTTGGAAACTGTCGCGCAACAATACCCGAGTGGTCTGGGGCCTAAAATGTGATGTCCGAAAATTCTTTGACTCGATTGACCATCAGATTTTACTGACTATTTTAACAAAGAGAATTGAAGATCCTCGAACTCTTACTTTATTAACTGAAATTATTCATAGTTTTGAAACTAAACCAGGCAAAGGGATTCCCTTAGGTAATCTTACTAGCCAACTTTTCTCCAATATCTATCTAAATGAATTGGACCAGGTCATTAAAAGAACTTGGCGAGTCAAGTATTATCTGCGCTATGCTGATGATTTTGTGATTTTGGATATCGACAAGGCTAAGCTAGAAGAACTCCTACTTAAAATTTCTGATTTTCTAAATCAAGAATTAAAATTATCGCTTCACCCCAATAAAGTCTTGGTCCAGCGTTATACAAAGGGGATCGATTTTCTCGGTAATATCATTTACCCTCATCACCAAATCCTCCGGACCAAGACCAAAAAACGGGCTCTGCAAAAATTGAAAAGATTAAAGAAAGAATTAGCTAGAAATAAAATCTCGATTGATCACTTTCGGCAAGTTAAAGCCTCATATTTGGGCCTGTTGAAATATTGTCGGGGACGGGGAATTGGAAGAAAAATGGATACGTGATTTTTGCTTCTTGGAGTACCAATAAAAAAATCGAGTGCCCTGTGCAGGATTGAACTACTTGGAAACCCACGGTTTTCCAACACTCATCCGCCAGTAGGCGGACTCGCTGTCTTCCTCCACGGGAAAACAAAATGTTTTCCCGACCCCTTTCTTGTTCGAATCCTGCACGGGGCAGGTCGGCTTCGCCTTTCTGGTGCCCCGTGCAGGATTCGAACCTGCGACCGTTTGCTTAAAAGGCAACTGCTCTACCAACTGAGCTAACGGGGCATTCTTTACTTAGCAACAGCAAAATAGTATCAAATTTGACGCAAAAGTCTAGATTTAGCCCTATTTTCCCGCTCGGCTTTAAAAAATGTGCCAGTTTTTGTTATAATGGCTCCATTAGCATTAATCAACTTTATTTTTATGGCCAAAGGTAATAACTGGCAACGCAAGGAAACCAAGAAGCCCAAGCAGATTAAGAAAAAATAATAATGGCGGTCGACAAGTACAGCGCCGTTTGGGTCTCTCATTCCTCAATGGGGGACTTTTTGAAATGTCCGCGAGCCTATTATTTGCATAATGTTTACAAAGATCCCAAGACCGGCCGGAAAATCAATTTGGTTAATCCAGCTCTATCGCTCGGTCAGGCTGTTCACAATACCCTCGAGGCTTTAAAAAATCTGCCGGTGGAAGAAAGGTTGTCGCGGGATTTGCTGGCCGATTTTGAAGTCGCCTGGCAGGCTGTGTCCGGCAAGCCGGGGGGATTTAAAACGGCCGAGGAAGAAGCTGACTACAAAGATCGGGGTCGGGAAATGATTGAACGAGTGATCAAAAATCCCGGACCGCTGAATCACAAGACGGTCCGGCTGAAAGATGGTCACAATGGCATGCCGCTAAATTTTTTCTTGTCGGAGGAAGATAATATTATTCTCTGCGGTCTGGTCGACTGGTTGGAATATATCGAAGCCGATGATTCGGTCAAAATTTTGGATTTCAAAACCGGTAAACACGACGAAGGCGAGGATTCACTCCAACTGCCAATTTATCTGCTCTTGCTAAACACCCTACAAAAACGACCCGTCTCCGGCGCGGCTTATTGGTATCTCGATCGAGCCAATGAACCGGTCGAGATGACTTTGCCGGATTTGGAGGAGGCTCGAGTTAAAGTGTTGGCCGTAGCCAAACAAGTCAAATCGGCTCGTGAGTCGAAATCTTTTGCCTGTCCGCGCGGAGAGAAAGGCTGTTTCGCCTGCCAGCCCTACGAAAAAATTCTCCGTGGTGAAGCGGAATATCTAGGAGTCGGTGGTTACGGCCAGGACATTTATTTAGTTTGACTTTAGCCTCATTTAATCTACTCTTTAATTAATTATGGAAAATCTAGAATCACCCTTAGATACTAAGGAGCTTGAACCTAAAGTAAATCACATTATCCTTGATGGTATTCGTCATGGGGAGACAGAATATGTTGAAGAATTTGGCGCCGCCGAAAATGGCCCGGTTCGAGACCTAACTCCTAAGGGTGAGGAACAAATTCGTCAGGTGGCAGAGGAGATTGTCTCTAAAATCGATCCGGACAAAGAAATCGTTGTTTTGTGGAGCTCACCCAAATGGCGAGCTCAAGGTTCCGAAGAAATTGTTAAAGAAATTTTGGCCGAAAAAGGAATAACAGTTTTTAAGGACTCAGACATTTCTTCCTTAACGGCTTTTAAAAAACATGATCAGGCCTTTATGGCTAATCTATGGAAAGATTACGGCGCTCTCGGTAAACCCTTTGATGCTATCTACGCTAAGGACCCCGCTTTTCAAACTGTCAACGATAAGTTTGAAACTCAAGGAGAAGTTAAACATCGAACGGAAAGATTTTTCTACCGGGTGGCTCAATTAGCCAAGACAGCTAACTTAAATGGCAAAACTTTGCACATTATCAGTGTCAGTCATTTTGAAGTTCTAAACCCGATCGTGGAAGATTTGTTTGGCCATGACGTCGAGCAAGGCCAAGGTATTGCGAAGGGGGAAGATTTACATTTTGATTTTAAATACCAAACAGAGACAGACCAGCTAGATATTGAATCAGATTTCCGAGGGGAACATAAAATCGGAATTAAGCTTAATGAACAAGATAGGAAGTTTGAAACCGAAGCAGATGTCTAAAGACGAGCTAATTTTGGAGGCCTTTAAAGCTGGGCAAGTTGAAGGCCTGGCAGAGTTTGGCCAGAAGCCGGAATTTATTCAGACGGGTATTTCTTACGTCTTTTTATTTCCGACCACCGTTTATAAACTCTGTCGGAAAGACAATGAGAATTTTAAGCAACTTTTTGTTGATCTGGGTCAAGGCCAGGGAAGAGAAGATTTATACAGAAAAGATTTTTTCACGAATCATTATTTCAGTCCGACTGTCTATCGGCGTTTATTGAGAATTAAAGTTGTTGAGGACAAAGTTTCTGTGGTGCCAGAGAACGAAGCCGGCGAAGACTTGGTGATGGAAATGAGGCGGATTAATACCGAGCAAAATTTAACCAGTTTGCTAAAAGCCGGCACTTTGGCGGCCCAAGATTTTGAGCAGATGGGTTACGAGATGACCAAAGCCATTGCCGAGTTTCCTGGCAAGCCCCAAACTACCCAAAATTATTACGAGATTATGAAGTATTTTGTCGACGATTTGAGGGATTTTGCTTATTTGTCGGAAAAATTTATGAGTCGCGCCGATATTGATCGAGTGATTGCGGTTTTATATGACCTATTAGAAAAGAAAAAAGCTCTCTATGAAAAAATAGGAGAAGCGGATTTTATTAATTCGATCGATAATCATTCCGATAATATTTTTTATGACCAGGACCAGGTGTCGTTGATCGATTCTTATATCATCAAAGACTCTTGGCGAATTGTCGAACCGATCTACGCGATCTATCGGCCAGCGACTGATGTGGCTGTTTGGCAGGGTGACGAAATGAAAAAAGCGCTGATCAGCGGCTGGAGCCGTTTCTATCAAGGGGTAGAAATCGATGCTGACTCCGATCGTTTTTATCAAATTTATTTTGCCCTGATTAGAGCCGGTTTGTTTTACCAGATGTACCAAGAGACGGGGGCGGCTAAAGTTGAGGCCGATCGTTACTGGGCTTTTATTAACCCCAAAGCGGGGATAAACTAAGCCGATGAAAAAAACGAGGCCGGGGCTAGTTTTAATTTTGCCTAACATTCGCAGTGTCCA
>CAYHUF010000049.1:0-5445 GCA_964359775.1 uncultured Candidatus Saccharibacteria bacterium | reverse complement strand
ACTTGCTGCAAGCTGCTAACGTCAGCTCCACGGGAACCTACAGTCAGGTTCTTCTAGAAGGTAGCGTCTGAAGCTGAAGAAACCGCCACATCAGCAAAGACGATGGCAATACCGGCATCATTTGTAAGTAACTTAGAAATTTTCATATACAATTGATTGTCTACTAATAAACTAACTAATAAATTGACTAATAATCGATGCTTGTAATTTTTTGGTGACGGTGTCGCCATCGACTTATCTCAACACCGGCACGCTCGTCGCAAACTTTTTTAATAGTTTGTGACGATTCATTACACCTCCCCCCTTTTGGGGAAAGTTTAATAAACAAAGGAAAGAAATTTCGAACGGTAAATTTAGATCGAACAGAATATTTTTTTGACAAAGGACGAGCCAAAACTGGCGTGACTAGATTATACCTCATTTAACAACCAGAAACACAAAGATTGATGTGGATAACCAGTCGTAAAAATAAGGCTTTTCACCCAATGATGACCTGGTAAATAGGATAACAGATCATCTGGGTCTTAGCAAGTCTAATTTAAGCCCCAATTTTAGCCTCCTTTAAGCTGCCATGTAGCGGGACCAGCGACGCTCGCCCTGCTTCTTGAGCCGGCCTTTAGCCACTAATTCCAGCAACTCGCGCTGGATAGTTTTTTCACTGCAATCGGTGACAACGGCGGCAATGTCTTTTATAGAAGTCCACCCCTTTCCTGTTACGAAATCGAGAATATTTTTCTTTCGATTAACCTTATCTTGAGCCTTAGGTTGGTGAGAACCAGCCGGTTTTTCTGACCGACTAAGTGGAGCTGGAATGGACTTAGTTTTAGGGGAATAAGTTTGATCTAAATTCTTAAGGACAGTCTTGTGATCAAGATATTTGTCTTTTAGATTAGAATTGAACACTTCTGTCGGAGACGCCAAGGTATTAGTTGAAGTCTGATTGGAGATAAATTTATGGATAGCATTCGGATCATTCAAACGAGTAATCGAGCTCAATAAGGCGGTTATTTCTTGGCGTAAAATCGAGAAATTCATTTCGGAGATGAAGCCACTAGTGGTGGCCAAATCCAACCAAGAAAAAAGTAATTGGAAATGTTGACCAAGACGTTCTAAACGCAAATAATCAACCGAGGCTGAACTAGTGTCTAAGACAGAATTCTGTGGGACAAAACCGCGGCAATCTTCCAATAAAGACAAAGCTTCTTCTTTTAATTTTCGCTTGATTGGGTCATTGTCCGAGATAAAAGAACTCACTAAATAGACCGCTTTAGCCAGACGTTGGCTCTTATCGGCCAAAACATTGATGTCTTTTAGATTGTTGTCGTTTAAGTTGTCCATTGTCTTTGATATTTGTCCTAGACAAGTATTGTCCTTTATTGTATACCTCTCGGACAAAATTGTCTATAGGTCAAAGGAAAAATGGCTCAAAGCCTAGGGATTTTTGGCTTGACGAGACTTTATTTGCTATAATTTAGAGACCTTAATTAAGAGTCTCCAAACTATTCCTATGGGTCGTCATAAAAAAAATTCCCCAGCCAAAAACCCGTCCAAAAAGGACCGGAACTTAGTCAATTCGACTTTTAGCCCGCCTAGAATTACCCTAAAAACAGAGACTAAGTATGGAGCTCTAGCTATCATCTGTTTGGTCTTGGCCATCTTTTTTCTCTTGGCTTCTTTTAATCAAGCCGGCTCGGCCGGACAATTTATTTACCAGCTTTTCGATCAATTATTTGGTGCCGGGTTTTATTTCATTCCGTTAATCTTTTTGTTTTTAGCAATCTCTTTTGTCCGCTCAATGCGACCTAATTTTGTCCTGACTCGCTTCATCGGTGGCTTGATTTTATTTCTAGCGGTCTTGTCCTTTCTGTCACTAATCTTCTCCCCCACCTCTGGCGGTTGGCTGGGCAATTTTCTGACGCAACCACTCTTAGCTTTATTTGATTTCTATTTAAGTTTAGTGACGTTGGTGGCGGCGGGTTTGGTTTCGCTTCTAGTTATGTTTGATACCGGCCTCAATTTAAATCCACTTAATTGGTTCAAGAAAAAAGAATTGAACCCGGAACTTGAGGCTGAATTAAACGCCGAGGAAATGGCCCGAGTACCTATCACAAACAAAAATCCAGAAGCGGAAAACAAGACCGAGGACCGAGGCAACAACCGACCCAGCGAACAAAACAAGGCCAAACGCGAAGATGACGGTTTTATGTCTGGAATTGTTTCTTTCGGCCGGCGGGGAACCAATGCCTTCACCCCACCACCACTATCACTACTGGAAACAGATAGTGGTAAACCCGGCGGTGGTGATATCAAGGCCAATATGAATATCATTAAACGGACTTTGGCTAATTTTGGTATCAATGTTGAAATGGATGAAGTGTCGATCGGACCTTCGATCACTCGTTACGCTCTCAAACCAGCTGAAGGGATGAAATTATCCCGTATTCTTGGCCTTCAAAACGACCTGTCAATGGCCTTGGCGGCTCACCCTCTTCGAATTGAAGCGCCTATTCCGGGCAAGTCACTGGTCGGGATTGAAGTGCCCAACACAATTAAATCAACCGTCGGTCTGGCGACGTTACTTGGCACGCGAGAATTTGCCGAATCGCCTTATCCACTTTATGTCGCCCTCGGCAAAGGTATCTCCGGTGCGGCTCATTACACCAACCTAGCTAAATCTCCTCACCTCTTGATTGCCGGAGCTACCGGTTCGGGCAAGTCGGTCACCATTCATGCCCTAATCACTTCCCTTCTCTATCGTAATTCCCCCGATCAAATGCGCTTCATCATGATCGATCCGAAGCGAGTGGAACTGACCCTTTACAACAAAATCCCCCACCTGCTGACCCCGGTCATTACTGATGCCAAAAAAGCCATTGCTGCCCTGCGTTGGGCGGCCAAAGAAATGGATCGCCGTTATGATATTTTGGAAGCTGAATCGGTCCGCGATATCCAGTCTTATCACAAAAATATTTTGGCGACCAAATTGGAACAACAAAAATCCAAGAAAAAGGCAGACGGGAGTGATGAAGAAATGGAAATCGAACAAATGCCTTACATCGTCATTATCATTGATGAGTTGGCTGATATTATGAGCTCTTATCCTCGAGAACTGGAAGCGGCGATCGTGCGTTTGGCTCAGATGTCTCGAGCGGTGGGTATTCACTTGATGCTCTCGACCCAGCGACCCAGCGTTGAAGTGATCACCGGTTTGATTAAAGCCAACATCCCTTCCCGTTTGGCTCTCCAAGTCGCTTCTCAGATCGACTCACGCACAATTATCGATATGGCCGGCGCCGAGAAACTTATCGGCGCCGGCGACATGCTCTTTTTGTCCGGCGAAATGGCTAAGCCGGCCCGAATTCAATCGGCCTTCATCACTGAAAATGAAGTTAAAAAGGTAGTGGCCTTTATCGCCAATCAATACGCCGGCGAATTTATTCCATCTGAAATTAATTTTGGGGCCGAGGAAATGGGAGCCAACAAAGCCTTGTTTGGGACAGCCCTGGATGGTGGTGTGGAAGCGGACGATGAATTGTATGAAGCGGCCCGGGAATCGGTCATTGAAGCCGGCAAAGCCTCAGCCTCCTATCTCCAACGCAAACTAAAAGTCGGTTATGCCCGGGCCGCTCGCCTCCTCGATCTTCTGGAAGAACACGGGGTCATCGGCCCTGGTGATGGTGCCAAGCCACGGGAAATTTACACCGACCGTCCGAGCGAAACAGTCGAACCCGAAGAAATTAACCCCGCTACCAGCCTATGATTGCTCGAGAAATCAGTCGCCAAACTTATCTGAAAATGACCGCTTTGGGCTTCTTGTTTCTGATTATTATCGTTTACGCCGGATTTAAAACTCACAATATTCTCTTGGGACCGGAGATCAAGATTAGCTACCCGGAAAGCGGTTCGACCATACTCTCTCCCCTAGTAACCATAAGTGGCCAAGCCAAGCGAATTGCTAAAATTTATTTTAATGACCGAAAAATTTTTACCGACGATGCCGGGACTTTTAAAGAGTCTTTGCTGTTGGCTCGGGGCTATAATATACTGGAATTCAAAGCTGAAGATGGCTTTGGCCGAGAAGTGACCAAAAAAATAGAGCTCGTCCTCCAATAAGTTTTTAATCATTAAGATGAAATAATTTTTATGGGTAAATTACCTAAAGACAAACACCCTAAGCAAGACAACGCGGAAATCTCCGAAGCAATTAAGTCGATCCAAAGTCGCTTTGGCGATGAATCGATTATGAAGTTGGGCGATCGCCCCAAAGTCGGCATTGGGGCCATTTCCACCGGCTCCTTGGGCCTGGATATCGCTCTTGGCATCGGTGGCGTCCCCCGCGGTCGGGTCATTGAAATCTTTGGACCGGAATCTTCCGGAAAAACCACTCTGGCTCTTCATATTATTGCTGAAGCTCAAAAGAAAGGCGGGGTCTGTGCTTTTATCGATGCCGAGCATGCCCTCGACCCGGAATACTCCAAACGTCTAGGAGTCAAAATTGACGAATTACTCATTTCTCAGCCGGACTATGGCGAACAAGCTCTAGATATAGCCGAGAGTCTGGTTCGAACCGGCAAAATCGACGTAGTGGTCATCGACTCGGTAGCGGCTCTGACACCTAAAGACGAAATCGAAGGTGACATCGGTGATTATCATGTCGGTAAGCAAGCTCGGCTAATGTCCCAAGCTCTTCGCAAAATGACCGCTATTGTCGCCCGCAGTAAGACAGTGGTCATTTTCATTAATCAAATCCGGATGCAAATCGGCGTCATGTTTGGCAATCCCGAGACCACCCCGGGCGGTAAGGCTTTAAAATTTTATTCCTCGGTCCGGCTCGATGTCCGCCGAATTGCCCAAATTAAAAAAGGTGAGGAAGTGGTTGGTGGTCGAGTTCGAGTCAAGGTGGTCAAAAACAAAGTGGCCGCCCCTTTCCGTCAAGCCGAATTTGATATTCTCTATAATGAAGGTATCTCCCCAGAAGGTGAGTTGATTGCTCTAGGTGAGAAATATGGTCTCATCTCCAAATCCGGCGCTTCTTATGCTTATGGTGAAATCAAACTAGGGAGAGGTTATGATGCCGCCCGCACTTTCTTAAAAGAAAACCCTAAGCTTCACACTGAGATTGTTAAAAAGGTCCACGAGAAACTGGCGGAAGTCTCATAGACGAGATTTTTAATTTCGCCATCCACCTAGACTTATCCCTAATTTTCCGCTAGGATAACTTTGCCATGCTTGAATATAATGAAATCAAACCCCGTAAGTTTATTGTCTACGAAGGTGAACCCTTCGAGGTTTTGACCTCCCATGTCTTCCGCAAACAAATGCGCAAACCGGTCAATGCTACCAAATTGCGCAATCTCCTGACCGGCAAGGTGATGGAAATCTCTTTTCACCAAAGCGAGAAGGTCGAAGAAGCCGAGCTGACTAGCCGCCAAATCAAATACCTTT
>CAYHUF010000048.1:0-5473 GCA_964359775.1 uncultured Candidatus Saccharibacteria bacterium | reverse complement strand
AAGCCTGGCCTGGGGGATTCGGTCTAACCTCAATTTGACAATAGCCCTTAATTTGCTAGGATAATGGCAAGCTCGTCTTGGGTTTCCACCCTGTGGAATATGGTGCTTTAGCACCATAAAATCCTAAAGGCTTTTTAGGATTTTTATTCCAGCAGGGTAAATTTTTGATTTTATGTCCCGATCACTATCCAAAGGTCCCTATGTGGACGCCAATTTATTGAAGAAAATCACCGGTAAAAAGCCGGATGATGTCGGCGTGGTCAAAACTTGGGCCCGCCGTTCTCAGATTAGCCCGGAAATGGTGGGCTTTACTTTTGGAGTTCATAATGGAAAGGTTCACAATGAAGTCTTTGTGTCAGAAGAAATGGTGGGTCATCGCTTGGGGGAATTCTCTCCAACCCGTAAATTTACCCGCCACGGCGGTAAAATGCAGAAGGAATTAGAAACCAAGAAGAAGGAGGTTGAAATTTCCGCCGCTAAAGCCGCCAAAACGGCCACTGACACCAAGAAGAAATAGTTCCCCACCTAAGTTTTCAAATATTTATGACCAATTATCCTGAACAACCAATAATTCCTGTTAACGCCAAGCTTTTTGTCGCGCCCTTTATCAGTGAAAATTTTGGCGGGTAAATACTATGCAAGCGCTCCTGACCAATTTCCGCCAAGCTCCCCGCAAAGTTCGCCTCGTGGCGACTTTATTGCGTGGTAAAAGCATTGAAGCGGCCGACAATGAATTGGCCAACTTGCCCAAGAAATCTTCCTTACCGCTCCGCAAACTCCTGGCTTCAGCTGTGGCCAACGCTATCAACAATCAGCAAGCCAATCCGGCCCTTTTGTATATTAAAGAAATTCGGGTCGACAAAGGTTTGGTGATGAAGCGTTTTCGACCGGGCGCCCACGGCATCGCTTATCCGATTCGCCGGATGTCTAGTCACATCGAGATCAAGCTGGGAGAGAAAGAGCCTAAGGTAGCGAAAGCCTCCAAACCGGTCGAAACGAAGAAGACTGAAACAAAAAAGGTCGCTGGAAAAAAGACGGCAACCAAGCAGTCTTAAATTTTTCATTTTGACTTTTAAATTTTAAATTATTTATGACTCATCGCGTTCATCCATATGCACATCGCTTAGGTATTATTCGGGACTGGCGTTCACGCTGGTTTGGTGGTCGTGGTGGTCAGTATCAACAGTTTCTCAAGACCGATGTGATTTTGCGCGAATTTTTGACCAAACGTTTGCGGGGGATGTATGTCGACTCGGTGGAAATGGAGCGTGGTCAAAATAATTATCGCATCATCATCAAAACTTCTCGCCCCGGTATGATCATTGGTCGTTCTGGTGAAGGTGCCACTAAATTAAGGTCTGAAATTTTGGCCATCGTGACCAAAGCTAAATTACCTTTACCAAAAGATTTCCGAATTGATATCGAAGAAATCAAAAATCCGGAATCTCATGCCGCTATTGTCGCCTATATGATTGCTGAAGGTTTGGAAAAGCGTCTGCCTTTCCGCCGAGTAATGAAGCAGACGATGGAAAAAGTGATGCAGTCCAAGGGTGTGGAGGGGATCAAGGTTACTCTGTCTGGTCGCTTGGGTGGCGCCGATATGAGTCGGACCGAATCTTTGCGTTTGGGCCGGGTGCCATTGCAGACTTTGCGGGCTGATATTGATTTCGTTCGAGAGAAAGCTTATATGACCTATGGCGTCATCGGGATCAAGGTTTGGATCTACCGTGGGGAAATCTTTGCAAATGAAAAAGGTAAAGATCAAAAATAAAAATGACAATGCAAAATACAAAATTAAATAATGCTAAAAATGGTCTGGGAATCAGTCCGGCTGGCAGTTTTGCATCAAACATTTTCCATTTTGATTTTTTAATTTTAAATTAAATTCATACCATGTTATTCCCTAAAAAAGTAAAATTCAGAAAGTGGCAGACTGACCGAACTAACCCCAAGAAAAAAGCGGTAGAGACTCGGGGAACAAGTTTAGCTTTTGGCAACTTTGGCTTGAAAGCCGAGACCTCCGGACGCATTAAATCCAATCAGTTGGAATCGGCTCGCAAAACTATTGCTCGCCAAATGCAAAAGACTGGTAAGTTGTGGATTCGGGTTTTTCCGGACCGACCTTTTACTGCCAAGGGAGCGGAAGTCGGTATGGGTAAAGGTAAAGGAGATCCACAGGGTTATGAAGTCCAGGTCAAACCGGGTCGAGTTTTGTTTGAAGTTGATGGTTTGACGGAAGCGGTGGCTCGCGAGGCTTTGCGCAAGGCCGGAGCTAAATTAGCGGTCAAGACCCGCATCATCCAGCGCGCCTAAATTTTATGAAAAAAACTGATTTAAAAACCAAACCAGCCAGTGAACTTCTCAAGCTTTTAATTGAAAAGCGGGAAGCTTTTCGAAATTTTCGTTTTAGTATTTCTGGTTCTCGAACCAAGAACGTCAAAGAGGGACGAAATTTGCGTCAAGAAATTGCCCAGATTATGACCGCTCTTAAACAAGCCGAACTAAAATAAACTATTAATATGACTGATCTTAAATTAACTCAAGTTTTAAAAGGGACTGTTGTCTCCGACAAGATGGATAAAACTGTCGTTGTGACGGTGTCGCGCTTTATTAAACATCCCAAGTACGGTAAGTTCTTGAAACGCGACAAGAAGTATAAGGCTCACGATGAAAACAATCGCTTCAAGATTGGTGATCAGGTTGAAATCAGAGCTTGCCGACCGCGGTCCAAAGATAAGTCGTTTGAAGTCGTTAGTGAGAAATAATCCTAAGAAAATTAATCATGATTCAAGATAAAACCATCGTTAAAATTGCCGACAACACTGGCGCCAAAATGGGCCGAGTGTTTAAGGTTTTGGGTGGCTCCAAAAAACGTTATGCTCAGATTGGGGAGTTGGTGGTTTTGTCGGTTCAGACGGCGGAACCTCGAAAATCTCTCAAAAAGAAGGATGTGGTCCAGGCGGTGGTGGTTCGTCAGCGAGCTCCATTTCGACGCAAGGACGGTTCCTACATTCGTTTTGATGAGAATGCTGTAGTGGTTGTTGAAAAAGGTAAACAGGATCCCAAAGGTGGTCGCATCTTTGGACCGATTCCGCGAGAAATCGCTGAAAAGGGTTATCAGAAAATTGCCTCTCTCGCCCCTGAAATTGTTTAGCCTCGGAATGGTTGATAAAATTACTTGTCCCGTTAAAATTTTACAAACCAGCAGAAACGTGATAAAGATAGGAAGGCCGAAACAATCAGAAAAACCAAAAATTAATCAAAATATAAAATTTTACTGGGATGGCTCTTAAGAAAAACGACAATATTATTGTGATCAGTGGTAAGGACAAGGGCAAGAAAGCCAAGGTCCTGCGAGTTTTGCGTTCGATTGATAAAGTGATGGTTGAGGGGATTAATGTTAAAAACAAACATCAGAAGCCTCGCAAGGAAGGGGAGAAGGGTCAGACTATTCAGGTCAACCGTCCGATGGCCATTTCCAACGTCGCCTTGTACTGTGGGACTTGTGGTAAAGGGGTACGGACTGGTTCGAAATTAGTTAAAGATAAAAAGACTCGCGTTTGCGTCAAGTGCGGCGGAGTTTTATAAAAATTTATGTCTTTCATTTCTCTTAAACAAAAGATTGTTAAGGCTCGGCCGGAGCTTAAAACCAAACTAGGCGCCAAAAACGCTTTGGCTTTGCCGAACTTGGTTAAAGTGGTGATCAACTCTGGTACCGGCCGAGCTCGCGACAAGAAGCGCAATGAACTGGTGGCTGACCGCTTGGCCAAAATTACCGGTCAAAAGGCTTCTGCTCGGGGTGCCAAGAAATCCATTGCCAGCTTCAAACTGCGCGAAGGGGAAGTGATTGGTTTTGCCTCCACCCTCCGGGGCAAGCGGATGTATGATTTCCTGGATCGCTTACTCAATATTGCTATTCCTCGTATCCGCGACTTTAAAGGTTATGACCGCAAATCAATTGATGAAATCGGTAACCTGACCATTGGTCTCAAAGAACACAACGTTTTTTCCGAAACGGCTGATGAAGAAATAAAAGATGTCTTTGGTTTGTCGGTGACGATTGTCACCACGGCCAAGAATCGAGCTCAAGCGGAGGCTTTTTTCGAGGCGGTGGGGTTCCCGTTCAAGAAGGTCAAGCGAGCCTAACTGAATTTTTCAGCCAACGCTCCAGCTGGTCTAAAATTATAGTCGTCTTCACAACGAAAAATGAAAAACTCCGAATCAATCCGCCCTTGGTGGATTTTTTCGTCAAACAGTTTCATTTTTCGGCTCGACTCCTTAATTTTAGGCCGACTTCCCGCGACGCTAAAAAATTCAGCTAGGCTCGCTCCGCTAAGGTCTAAAAATTTATTAAAATTTTTACTCGATTTTTAAAAATTAACCAAATGAAAACCCGGTAGTGCAGTAAGCTGACTACCGGGCGGGCCCGCCGAGGGCTCTTTGAAATCTGTAAGAACTACGTTTCTACCCGTCTTCCCCTTTTGACGCAGAACTCCATCTTGATCAAATCCTCTAGAGGGGTTGGGTCAAAGGCCGCGATCAGCCAATGATTGAAACCATCGTACCCGACGACCAAGGGGTCCTTGTTCGGCCTTGGAACTGCCGTCTCTTTCAAGTCCCACTTGGGAATCTCTGCGACCACGAAAATCTCCTTGAAATCCCCCTGAACCTTCAAGATCTCCTCCCTAATAGGTTGAGGGATCAGCACGGCGAACTGAGCGCGTAGGCGGATTGTCTTCTTGGTTTCCCTGGCCATAACAGAAAGCTTTCCGAGTACGTCCTTGAAGCATTTCTTCATCTCGGGAGGCAATTCCGGAGTCATCTTCTCGGTCCAGAACTTGCGCCCACCGCCGTTGTAACTTCCGACTACGGCGAACTCGACGTTTGGAGACATCAGGCTAAACACAGCTAGCCGGGGAAATCCTTCTTTGTCGCGCCAAGTCAGTGGCTCAAGGCTAAACTCCGGATATTTCTGCAACTTATCGAGAGACTCCAGTTGCTTTGCCATCCTGGTCGCCGCGCTCTTTTTGGATTCAATCTCCGGGAGTAGCCCCTTTTCGATCGGAAGCAGATTATCCTTTAGCTGATCGAGCTGCACCAGGACCTCAGCCACGTTTTGGCTCTCAGAAGAAACGTCCCTGATTTCCTCAGCAGTTGCTCGTCTCGAAAGTCGAATCGCCTCTTTGATCGGACTTGCGGAAGTAAGTACCGCAACCTTTTTCATTGGCCCCATCCTTTCTTTATATAGAGGTACCAACTTCTTATAGGCGAGTGGGTTACAAGCAACTCCACTCTCACAACTTAAGGGGTCACAGGCCCGGGGTTTGGCCAAGGTGGCCAAACCCCGGAAAAAGCCATATTTTGCCTAGGGGGCCGGTTTGACAGGGTGGGGATATCTCCAATTGACCTATCGTTTCTGATTTGATACACTATTGTCATATTTATGAAAAGTAAGAAAAATCTTTTAGAACAG
>CAYHUF010000047.1:0-5552 GCA_964359775.1 uncultured Candidatus Saccharibacteria bacterium | reverse complement strand
GTTTTTAATTTAACGGCTTAGCGAAGCTCAATAACTGGGTATTGAAATCAGTTTTCTTGGCCACGTCAGTGGTCTCGCCAGGCTCGTGCCAGCAAGAACGACTAGATCTCCAGTGTTGGCTACCGCCGTGCTTCATCAACCACAAGGCATAGCCAATATTGCCGTCAGTTGAATAAATGTCATAGCCGAGCTCCTCGGATTGTTTTAAGTGGTAGGCTTCATTGATTTGGAAAATCCCAACGTCTTTGGGGTTGACCTTACCGCGGACCACTTTGCCATCAGTATCATATTGCTGGAGACCAGACTCACATTTGGCGATACGCAAAGCCATCTCGGTATCCAGACCGTATTTAGAGCTAGTACTCACAATCGTTCTTTCGATTGCTGTGAGCGTCCGCGCCGGTGCGGTCTTTAAGGTTGCAGGCGTATCGGTGGCGCCAATCGGCATTAGCGGATTGACTTGCACTGCGGTTATGAGGCCAGCCAGACCTATTTGGAGGGTTTTTAAAATAGATTTTCTCTATATCGGCGAGTTGGAAAATGACTGAATCATTCTCTTGACCCACCTGGCAAAAACCGAGCAAACAAAAAAGCTAGCTAAAGCTAGACTTCTTATTTAAAACTCAATTACTTTAATAATCTGAATATCCAGACAACATACTTACCGTTTCAGACTGTCTAGAGTCTAGCAGATTGGAAGCGAAAAATCAAGTCTTTTTAGCCTAATAAGGGTATAATTTCACTAATTTTAGCCTTATTTTAAGCCATTTTATAAGCAAAAACCCTTAAGCCCGATTTTAGGCTATTTTAGCCTAAAATCGGAGAATTCCGTCTCCCCTTCTTAATTTCCAAGTTTGGGTAACTTGATGGCCTCAGACCAATTTTGAGGCAAATTAGGGGTGACGAAACTAGTCCAAAGATACCCTAAATAGGACCAGGCCTGGCCAACTAGATCGGCTAGGTAGCCAAAATTGGCCCGGCCGGTATTTGATTCAGCGACTTGACGCAAGTTGATACCCCAATAGCTCAAAAGAAGAACGGCGATGATGATTAAAATTATTAATTTAATTATCCCCTGTTGATTTTTCATATTTTAATTATAACAAATTTTTTTAATCAATTAAATTTTTTAACGAGTTGGCAGATAGTCCAACGGATTTAAATAAGAACCTTTGGCTCCGAGCGGTAGATGATAAGTGCCACAGCTTGGGACTTTTGAGACTAGATCGCCGATTTTAACACCGTCGCTGGCGTAAACAGTAAAATGTAAATGAGGACCGGTGCTGTAACCGGTATTGCCGGAATAAGCGATTAGCTGGCCGGTTTCAATCGTTTGGCCGGCTGAAACTTTGATTAAAGAGAGGTGAGCGTAGAGAGTGCTTAAACCGTTATCGTGCTGAATAAGAATCCACCGGCCATAGGAAGTTCCTCTGCAGACAGTATCGGTGTCTCCTGTGCCTAAGACTGTTCCAGCCCGCGCCGCTTTGACCGAAGTCCCGACACTGATTCCTAAGTCGATGCCGTTGTGACCACTGCCACCATAAAGAGTGACGTGATTTTGAGCAAAAGCGGTCATGCCAAACCCTTGAGTAATGATCACTTTATCCACCGGCCAATTTAAAGCCCCGGTGCCGGTTTTAGGTAAGAGACTAGGGTTGACCGTTAATTTTAGAGCCTCTTCAGCTTTGGAAATCTCAGCTTGAACTTGTTGCATCTTGGCTCGCCGATTGGCCAAGAGTTTTTGATAGTTAACTTCTTTGCTTTTTGTCTCAGTCAGCAGTTGGTCTTTGTTTTGTTTGGTGATATCGGCAATTTGTTTTTGATCGGCCAATTGATTTTCCAATTTGTCGAGATTTTTTTTGGTGATTTCCTGGTCAGTTTTTTTGACTTCCAATTGTTGTTTAAGACCGAGTAAGTCTTTCAGCTTTCCGTCTAAACGGACTTGGAGCTGGCTCAGGTTGGCCAATTGAGCTCCCAAATCCGCTAATGATTGGCCGGCTAGAGAATTAGCTAAAAAATCGATTTGGTCAAAGCGATTAATGGACCGCAAAATTTCCAGCAAACTGTCTTTATCTGAATTAATTTTTCGTTGTTTGTCGGTAATCTGACCGCTTAATTGGTTGATATTAATTCCGGCTTGTTTAATATCCACTTGGATCTTTTGAATTTCTTTGGCCAGTTTGGCCCGAGTTAATTCGATTTTTTGAATCTCAGCTTTTAGAGATGTTGATTGAGATTTGGTGGTGGTCAGCTGTTTTTGGAGAGCGGCAATTTCATCAGCCAGTTTTTGTCGCTCGGCTTGGAAATTAGCCACTTTGTTTTGGAGGTCAGCGACGGTATCGGCTTGAGTAAAAGCCCCGGGCCAAAGCAAGAGCCCGCTTAGTAGAATTAAACTTAAGCTGATATTTTTAAAGTTCAATCGCATTAGTTAAACGCTTAAGGGTTTCTTCTCGACCTAAAACTGAGGCTAAAACAAAGGGGTCCGGCGATTTGGCTTGGCCGGATAAAGCGACGCGCAAGGGCCATAACACTTGACCTCTCCCCTTCTCCGTGGCAAAGTCCCAAAGCTTATTTTTAATTATTTCCGGTTTAAAATCTTGAGCTTCTAATTGACTCAAGAGGTCTTTGACGGCCGTTAAAAATTCTTGATTTTTTAGCAGGACTTTGTCGACAGTCGGAGCCTGGAAAAAATAATCTAAGTCCCCTGCGGTTACCAAGTCGCCCAACTCCCCCCAAGTTTTTAAACGCTCAATTAGTAGCGGTAAAATTTGAAGCATAGTCTCCGAGCGATAATAAGCTCGTAGTTTGAATTCAGCCGGTAGAAAAGTTTCAGCGATGGCCAGCATCTCAGCCGGGTTCAAGCGTTTTAAATATTCATGATTAAGCCAATTTAATTTTTCCAGATTAAAAATGGCTGAACTTTTTTGGACCCGACTCAGGTCGAAGAGTTTAATAAGCTCGTTTAAGCTGAGGATTTCCGCCGCCTCCGGTGACTCGGCATTTTGCGGGGACCAACCAATGAGAGCAATAAAATTGATCAGGGCTTCTGATTGGTAACCTTTTTGACGGTAACTTTGAATCGAAGCGATCTCACCATGCTTGCGCTTGGAGAGTTTAGTTTTGTCCGAAGCTAAAATCATTGGCAAATGAGCATAAGCGGGAATTTTGCCACCTAAGGCTTCGGTCATCAAAATTTGACGCGGAGTGTTGGAAATATGGTCTTCACCGCGAATAACATGAGTGATGCCTAGGTCACAATCATCCACCACCGAGGCAAAGTGATAGAGCGGAGTGTCTAAATCTTTAGCCACGACGAAATCGCCCAGGTCGGTGGTATCAAATTCAATTGGCCCCCGAATTAAATCGATAAATTTAACGACTTGGCCGGGATTGCGAAAACGTAAGACTCGGTCACGTTGCCCCACTTCTTTGACTTCTTCTTTGGACCAGTAAATTTTATCAGTGGCCAGTAGGGCTTCTAATTTGGCTCGGTACAGAGCTGTCCGAGCGGATTGGTAGTAAATGGCATCATAGTCCAGTCTGAGCCACTCCAGCGACTCCAAAATGTCGGCCGTGTATTCTGACTTAGAACGTTCTTGGTCGGTATCGTCGATGCGCAAAATAAATGTACCACCGGTGGCCCGGGTAAATAGGTAATTAAATAAAGCTGTTCGAGCCGTGCCCAAATGGAAAAGCCCGGTTGGGCTCGGGGCGATACGAGTGATAATTTTATTCACGGTCATGAGCTAAAGCTAGACTTAAAATTTCGCGAGCAATGGTTTGACCGGCTTCCGGTTTGGCAAATTTTTGACAAGCGATTTTCATGTCGCTCATTAATTTCGGTTCATCAAATAGCCGATTAATTTCCGATGACAAAACTGATGGAATTAAATTATTTTCTTCAATAATTACTGCCGACCCGCTTTTAGCGTAAGTGAAAGCATTCTTGGTTTGATCGTGGCTGATACTTTCCGGTAAGGGAATAATAATCGAGGGGATCCCCCAGTAAGCAATTTCAAAAATTGAAGAACCGGCCCGAGAAATAACTAAGGAGGCTGCTCCAGCGGCCATTTTTACTGCTGTATTATTAAGGTAGGCAAAAGGTTTATAGCGCTTAGCTAAACTGTTTTTTTCCAGAAGAGTTCCGGCCAACTGACTGACTTCTTGAAAATTAGCCACTCCAGTCTGATGGATAATTTGGTAACGAGCCACTAGTTGAGGCAAAAGATCGAGAATGACATTATTAATCTTGGTCGCGCCTTGGGAACCGCCGACAATAAAAATTACCGGAATTTGCGGATCAAAATCAAGAAATTCAAACGCTCCGATTTTGGTTGGAGTTAAAACTTCTTGACGCAAAGGATTGCCGGTAACCGCAATTTTAGCTTGAGGGAAATAACTAGCTGCTTCACTGTAAGATAAAGCGATTCGAGTGGCGAATTTGCCGGCCCAGAGATTGGCTCGACCTGGGTGTGAATCGGATTCGTGAATAAAAATCGGGATAGCTAAAAGTCGAGCAGCCAAGACGGCGGGTATAGAGCCAAAGCCTCCTTTGGAGAAAACGAGATCTGGGTAAATTTGATACATTTTAAAAATAGCCTGGATGATGCCAAAAGCAGTTTTAAAAAGGTCGGTAAAATTTTGAAATGACCAATATCGGCGCCATTTGCCGGCTCGAGTTTGGATAAATTTAATCCCATTTTCAAATAAAAGCTCCTCATTATAAGGATCCGTGGACATAAAATAAAGCTCCGGTTCGACTAATTTTTCAGCCGAAACAATAGCTTTAATTTCTTGCGCGACAGCAATAATTGGATAGAAATGGCCACCGGTGCCACCTCCAGTAAAGAGTATTTTCATTTACCCACCTAAATTTTACTAATAAATATACCGACTAACTGGCCCGATACTTAGATATATTAAGAATAATACCCGCTTCGAGGAGACTAAACAAGAGCGCTGTTCCCCCATGACTGACAAAGGGTAAGGGGACGCCAGTTAGTGGAATTAGACCGAGCATGGCTCCAATATTGATAAAAGCTTGGATAATCATCAAGGAAACAAAGCCGATTATCACGAAGCGACCAAAAGGATCAATAATCTTGAAGGCCAATTTATAAGCCCAAAGAGCAAAAACTAGAAAAAATAAGATTAGACCGCTGGTGCCGATAAAACCGAATTCTTCGCCGGCCACCGCAAAAATCGAATCCCCGATTGGTTCCGGTAGAAAATTAAATTTTTGAACACTTTGGCCGAAACCTCGACCACTAGTCCCCCCGGAACCGATAGCAATCAAGGATTGGTTGATTTGATAAGAAGCACCTAAAAGATCATGGCTGGGGTTTAAAAAAGTGGTCAGACGTTCTTGGACATAGGGTCGAACATAAGCAACTCCCGCTAAACCAATCAGACCAATCAAAACCAAAATGGCCAAGTGACGAATTTTTCCACCACCGACAAAAAACATAATTCCAGCTGTGATGATAGTCACTAAAAAAGTGCCATTGTCTTTTTGGACATAAACCAGGATTGCCCCCAAAATAGCGATTAAA